>CAMOID010000009.1 GCA_946615975.1 uncultured Caryophanales bacterium | reverse complement strand
ATATTTAATGCTTTTTCATTAAATTTACTTACTAATTTATCCACAAGTGGTTTAAGAATATATAAGAAGAATAAACCACCTACTCCAAATACTGTACTAGTTACTAAAGCAACTCTATCATCTAATGTATATTTAAACATTGTATAATCCCATGGCCATGATCCCATAAACCATTCACATAAATAAGATGTTATTAATTCTACAAATGATGTTAATAAAAATATACCTACAAACATAACTGGTATTAATAGTATTTTTGTTTTAATAGATTTACCTGTAACAAATCTACCAAATATAGAAATAATTAAAACAGCACCAAATCCATATACAGGTAACCAAGGTCCAAATAAAACACCTCTATTACTAAATGGTTGTTGCCATATTACCATTTCAAAAAATACTTCATATAACCAACCTATCATTGCACATATTAAAAAATAGAATAAATATCTTTCAAATATATGTAATTTAGTTTCTTTTTTATTCTTCTTTTTCATACTCTCACCTAGTCTAATTATAGCATAAAAAAACTATTAACTTATCTATTGTTAATAGTTATTATATTCATAATGTAAACAAATACTAAACATACAGCATAACTAACTGGATTAGCAATTCTTTTAACACTAAACTTATTAGTTGCATATTCATATATAGCAACAGCTTTATCAACTGCTGTTAAACACCATGCTTCTTTTGATTTAGGTAAAACTGTACTTAAAGGAAACATATGTGCTTCTATTGCATTTGCTTCTTTATCATTTATTTTAAATTCTCCTTTAGCATTTGCTAAAGCAATATCAGGATGAACTACACCTTGGATTAATCCACGATTTGTACCAAATTCTTCATTAACAAAGAAATCATGTACAATTGCAGCTCTTGTAGCTGATATATAATCTAAATTTAATTTTTTTGATAATTTATATACATTTCTTGCTACTCTCATTGAATGTTCATATCTTGTAATTCCATGATGTGATTCATTTTGAATTCTCATGAACTTTTCATTAGATATAAATTCTTTAGCAATTGTATCAAACTTCTTATATCTCTTTTTCATGTTTGTCATTCCTTCAACCTGTATAAGTATAGCAAATAAACTATATTAGAGCAAGTCTATTTACTTAGATTCATTTGAACACTATTATATGTAATATGTGATCCATCAGATGCTTTTGTAAATATTGTTCCATCACTTAAAGTAATATAATCATCTGATTCAGTATAACTATCATTTATAACAGTTATACTATTCTTTCTTGTATTTAAATATAATATATAATTAACATTCTTCTTTGTATTTTGTATTAATAAATATTTAGAAGAATCATCTTTATAAGTATAATAATTAACATTTTCTTTATCTATATTTAAATTTGTTCCTTTAAAACTTAAACCATCATCTGATATAAATAACTTTTCTCCATTATCTAATGATATATGATTACTTTCTTGAGTATATGTTCCATAACTAGAAGTAACATTTTCTGGATTACTTGTATCAATTAATAAATAATAGTCTTTATTCTTTCTTAAATCATATCCATATGGACTAAATATAATTGTATAATCTTTATTACTAAATTTTCTAATAGTATTTGTAACACTTAAATAATTCTTAATATCATGTGATGATGATTTAATATCTAATATAGAATCACCATTAGAATATCTATAAACCATAGCACCTAGCATAATACCAATAGCTAGTACTAAGATACACATTGTAACAATTACAGATTTCTTATACTCTACTTGTTTCTTTTTCGTGTTTTTCTTTGTTGTTTTTTTCATGTGTTTCACCGCCTAATACCATTCCATTTATTTTCTTTATACTATTAATGTACTTATTATATTTAAGTACATATCTTTGATTTTCTTTATATTTATTACTATCAGTATAATAAATAATAGATATATCATCACGTACAAAATGTAATTCATTATAACCATTCATTGTATAAATAACTTTTAATATGAAATCATCTTCTTCATATTGCATAAAATATGCATATGTACCATAGAAGAATAAGAATATAATTCCTATACCAAATATTAATTGTCCATAATTAAGATTTAGTAAACCTCTATATAATAATGCTATACCTAACATAAATAATAGTATTAAAGAGATATAATTGCTAATAATTAAATACTTATTTTTATTATTTAAGTATTTTATTTTGTTAGATTTAATTAAATTTACAAATAAACCTGGTATAAAATAACCTGTTACAACAGATATACTCATACTAATTATAAATAATAATTCATTAAAATTACCTGTTACAAAAAATTCATATAGATTAGTAATATATAATACTAAACCTACAGAGAATACTGGAATTATTAGTAATAATATTACTATACTCATAAAACACCTCTATTTTTTATTAGTTAAATCTAAAGTATTAACTTTATGTTCTTCTTTTTTAGTAGTTACTACTTGTACTTTCTTAACTACTTTCTTTTCTTCTTGTTTATCCATTAAATTAGATGTATTAACTGCTCTAAATGATTCATTATTAGTCTTAACTGGTATTGCACTTACATTAACCATTTGACCATTCATTAATACTCCTTCTTTAGTTCTCTTATGTAATTCTGGATTATCTTTATAAATACTTTCTACTACTTTCTTCTTACTTATATAAGATAATATAATAACAGCTATTAATGCTAAGAATAAAGCACCAGTTATAGCATACCAAAGAATATTCTTATATGTTTTTCTTACTTTAATAGTATAAGTATTACTAATATAATTATCTTTTTTAACAACTATATTTATTTCAGTAGTACCTTTTTTATTTAATTTAACAATACCTATTCCTTCTATTGAATATCCTTCAAAAGCATTTGCCATGATATATAATTCATCTAAATCATATGGAACATCAATAGTATAATGTCTATTTCTTTTATCAAATTCTATTGGATAACCAACTATATATAAATTATTTAACATTGGAACATCTAAATCAGATTCAGTTTGAATAGATACAGTAGTTTTAGATGCACTTACTTGTATATCTACTCTATTAGCTCCTGCTGTATATGTAGAATCATTGTTAACAAATTCAACGTTTTGAACAAGTATAGAACCTATTCCTTCTCTAGTTGCTTTTAATTCAAAAGTACCAATTAAGAATTGTCCATTTAAAGCATGATCTGAATTTATTTGTAACATATTAGATTCATAACTACCAGATAGTCCTTCTGCAAATTTAAAATCATTTAATACAAATATAGAACTAATATCATATTTAGCAGAAATATAACTTACATATGCATCTCCTAAATATCCATGTAGATCACATGTGAAAGTTTCACCCACTGATGCTTCACTACAACTAATAACAACACTTGTATTACCAGAAGCTAATACTTTTGTAGGTAATAAAATAATTAAAGAAAAAACTATAACAAATAAATATTTTTTCACACTAATTACCAACTTTCTCTATTCTATGTAAATTATAACATCTCTATATACTACAAGTAAATATACTGTCTAGTACGTTTACATAAGTATTTTTCATTTGTTATACTATATTTATAGAGATTGGAGTGATTTAAAATGTATTGTAAAAAATGTCATACTTTACTCGATGAAGATTCTCTAATATGTAAAAAGTGTAAATTTGATAATGAAAATAATATTATCGTAAAAAATAAAAAAGACTTAGATAATCTTGATAAAGAATTAAAAGAAGAAAAAAGAAATCATGATTATGTATTTCCTACACTTATTATAGCAGCAGTTATTGCTCTTGCTGGTTTATTACTTTATTCAATTAAAGATACTAAAAGTGATTTAAAAGATGAACCTATTACTACTACTCAAATAGTAGTAGATAAAGAAACAAAGCATGAATTTACTTTTAATAATATTAAACTTTATTACACTGATTCATTTGGATCAGCAACAAGTACTATTTTCTTAATAGAAAATGCTGCAATTAATATAACATTTAGAAATATAGATATTACAGAATATAAACAATTATTAGAAGCTAATGAATGTTTAGATTCTAAACTTGGAGAAATTTCAGCAAAGACATATGCATCAGATACTTCATATAGTTATTTATTCATGTTAAATGATGAATATTATCATATAACAGTTAATTACACTAATAACTATGAAATGAATGAACAAATTACTAATGAAGTAAACAAAATATTAAAGACAATAGAAATTAAAAAGAAATCTACTAAATAGATTTCTTTTTATTTATCTTATTTTCTTTAGACATTAATTCTAAAGCTTTTTTCTTTTTATCTTTAACTTTAACATTACTAATATCCATTGATAATATAATATTTTCTATAGCAGTATAATGAGGTAATAAATTATAACTTTGAACAATGGTTACCTATCTCAGTTACTGTAGTACCTGAAGTAAAACCAATTAATAGTGCTAATATTGTAGAAATAATTTGACTAAAGGATAACAAATATTTATAATATATCTTACGTAAAGGGGTTAGACATATGACAAAATTAAACGAAGTAACTAAAACTACAGCACGTGGTGTTTCTACCTCATATTTAGGAACATCAGCTATTTTCAATGATCAATTATATATTGGTAATAAAATTGCTAAAGTTAGACCTGGAGATAAATTAGAAACCATGTCTATTTATAAAGATTTATTCTTAAAAACATTAGATGAAGATTTCTATATAAGTTTAACTGATGCAAATAGTTTTAATAGAAGATTAAGAGATGTTTATAGAGATGAAGTTTACTTATTAACAAACAGAGTTGCTCAACAATATAGTTTAGATCAAAATGAAAGAGCTAGAATTGCAAACATTGAAAGTGTATGTGATTTTGGTTTTGATGATAAGAAATTCGACTATGAAAGAATTATTAAATTATTAAAAAGAATGAATAAATATCTTGAACATAAAGTTACTGCTAACTTAATAAGATATTATGGTGAATCATTAAAAGAAACTAAATCAGGAATTGTAGTATTCCATGATGATAATATTGAAACAGTAAATGATTCAATTACAAAAGATCTAGAAACTGGTATAAGTTTAACAAAAAAATTTGAAAAATAAAAAGGAGGTTTTAAACCTTCTTTTTTTTATAACCATACGCCGTATATTACACCAAACATAGCAAGTAAGAATCCTACTACCCAGAATACTCTTACTATATCTGTTTCAGCCCATCCTAATTCTTCAAAATGATGATGAATTGGAGCTTTTAAGAATACCTTTTTATTAAACTTTCTTATTGCTATTATTTGAATCATACTTGATAATGTTTCAATTACAAATACGCCACCTATAATTGCTAATGATAATTCATGGTGAGTAAGAATTGCTATAGTAGCAAGTGCTCCACCAAGAGCAAGTGATCCAGTATCACCCATAAATATTCGAGCAGGATGTGCATTAAATAATAAGAATCCTAATAAACCACCTACTAATATAAATGAGAATATTGCAAGTGATTCATATCCTACAATCCAATCACTACCCCATGCTATAACACCATATGCAAGGAAAGCCATGACTGATAAGCCACCACATAAACCATCTAATCCATCTGTTATATTAACAGCATTTGTAGTACCTACTAGTAAGAATAAGATAAATATAGCATAGCCCCATCCCATATTCCATTTAAATCCTAATAATGATACTTCTAATGTTGATATACCACCATTTTGTTTATAAATAATATAGAATGCAATTGCTATAATTAGTTGCGCAATGAACTTTACAGCTACGCTTAATCCACTATTATTATGTTCAATTATCTTTTTTAAGTCATCTGCAAATCCTAATGCACCATAACCTAAAAATACTAATAAAACAATTACTAAATTATGATTCCATTCAATACTACCTCTTAAAATTAATACTAATATTGATATTAATACAGGTAATATAAATATTAATCCACCAATTGTAGGTGTTCCATTTTTTTGTTGATGTCTTTTATTAATATATTCACTTACTGTTTGTCTAGCATTTAACATTTTAATTAATGGAATAACTATAAAACCTGTAATTATAGCTATTATAAAGCCTAATGTTAAACCTAGAATAGATTTAGCTAAAATAAGCATAATAATCCACTCCTATATAATCATTTTACTACATAAATATAAAGTAAGTGTATATATATTGTATTCTTTTACAAGACTTTACAATAAAAAAGAATGGACTTTAATCCATTCTTATTTATTTAGATCTTGGATGAATTTCGATTTCTTCTACATCTTCTTGACCAAGACTTGTTACTTTTTTAATAAATAATGCTCTCTTTCTTAAATCATATAAAGCAACTAATGCACCACTTAAACCGATTACACCAGCAGCAGGTAACCAAGGATTGTCACCAGTTTTTGGAACTGGAGTTGGTGTTGGTGTTGGAGTTGGTGTTGGTGTTGGTGTTGGTGTTGGAGTTGGTGTAGGTGTTGGAGTTGGTGTAGGTGTTGGTGTTGGTGTTGGTGTTGGTGTAGGTGTTGGTGTTGGAGTTGGTGTAGGTGTTGGCACTAAACCTTTTCTTTCAGGTTCACTTGGACTATCTATATACTCTCCACCATTAGGATCTGGATCCTTTGATTTATCATAATCATCGAAATAATCATTATTATCACCATTGTATGGATCTTTAACAGCATCTGCAGGATTTGTATCCTTAGATGTATCTACAGTTCCATCATTAACAGTTTCTTCACTTCTTGTTTCAGTTGTTGGACCATTAGTTTGTTCTACAACTGGTTCTTCAGTAGTAGCTGGAGTTGTTTCAGTTCCAGCAGGTAATGTATCTTCAACAGCTGGTGTTTCAGCATCTTCTAAATTAACATCATCAGATGAAGTATCTTCAAATAATACTTCTTCTTCAGCATAAACTGGAACAGATGGCATTACTACCATACCCATGCTTAACATTAATCCAGCAGTTGCTAACATTTTCTTTAATTTTAATAAACTTACTTTTCTTGATTCTCTAACTTTTTTCATATAATATCAACTCTCCCTCTTCTTTGTTTCTATTATTTTACTTTTTTTAATGCTTTTGCATCAACATTTAGATTTTTCATGAATGATAATTTTTTTCTTATTTCATATAGTGCTATTAAAGCAGCTGTGGTTCCTCCTACTCCTGCAACAGGCATCCAAGGATTGTCACCAGTTTTTGGTACAGGTGGATGTTTTCTAGTGTATTCATCATCACTATCTATATATTCTCCACCATTAGGATCTGAATCTTTTGATTTATCATATGAATCAAAGTAATCATTATCATCACCATTGTATTCATCTTTTTTAGCATCTTTAGGTTTTGTATCCTTAGATGTATCAACAGATCCATTATTTACCTTTTCTTTTTCTTTCTTTACTTTAGTATCACCATTAGTTTGTTCAACACCGTTACTATCAGCATCTTCTAAATTTACATCATCTGATGAAGTATCTTCGAATAATACTTCTTCTTCAGCGTAAACTGGAGTTGATGGAATAGCAGCTAAACCCATACTTAATATTAATCCAGCAGTTGCTAAAATCTTTTTTAATTTTAGTAAGCTGATTTTTCTTGTTTCTCTAACTCTTATCACAGTATAAACTCTCCCTCTTTAATTATTTTGATAATGTTAATACATTATCATTTGGCTTATCGATTTCATTAGTATATTGCTTAACAGCTTTATACCAAACAGCATATCTTAAATTGTCTCTTTCGTAAGTACATGTTACTAAGTATCCAATCTTATCACCCATTTCAGGTATTACATCAGTTTGGAATGAAGAATTATCTATAATATTATTTGTGAAATCATTAAATTGTTCTTCATCAAATAATTGATTAGTAAATAAACCTTCATCACTATCTCCGGCAACATATTGATCACCAAAGAATTCTAACTTGTAAACACCTTCAGGTGAATAATAAACTGCATATGGATTATTTTCAACAAATCCATCTTGTTTAAATTTCATAAGTTGTTGGAACATTTTTCCTGATCTCATATGATGTCCATAGAAACCTATTGGCATTCCTTGAACAGTACTTGAGTCATCACCTAATCCCAAATCAACTCTTGAATCTATGAAGATTGTTCCATTAGCTGAATTATTACCATTTAGATCATGATGTAGATAATATTCATTATCATCACCTTGAACTACTGGATAACTTATTGTTGTTCCAGGAACATCAATCCAACCAACAATATCTTCATTTTGTTCTTTTAGGCCATCGAAATCGATATCCAAAAATTCATAGCCTGAGTCTAATAACTCTGATGAAGTATACTCAGGAGTTATAACAGGCTCTGGCTCTTCTTCTACTATTTCTTCTTCAATCTCAGGAAGTTCTTCAACATAATCTGAAGAACTTGCTGTTGAACTTGAATCAAAATCAATAATATCTTCTTCAGGTTCTTTAGCAACATTTTCTTCCTTGTCACCAATTAATGCTTTGATGTCATCCCAAGTAGGCATATCTGGTAGATCAAATGTAGATTCATTACCTGATACAAATTGATGTTCTAGTTTCCAATTATTATAAGAATCTAGAATATCAGCACCAAAGGTTTTGCATACTACTGCTCCACCTATACCTAGGACTGTAATACAAGGAAGAAGATTGATGAAGATAGCACCATTGCTTATTCTTCTCTTTTTCCTCTTCATAGAATTAATCCCCCTCTTTTTATTCTTTTATCACCTATAAGTTTTCAAACAAAGTGGTGAACACCCCTCAAACTTATGCGGTATATAATAGCAAAAAGGCACCATTTTGTCAAACTCCATGGTGTCCTCAATGCTATGCTTCATTAGAATTAGAAAATATCACATTTAACGGAACCCCAAACCATTAAATATTTTACCAATCCCCCTTGAATTGCGTTATATAATAACACTTTATACACATTCTGTCAAATTTCTAACCCTAATAATTTTAGGTTATAAACTAGATATTTATAGCATTTTTATGACTCATTTATAGAAATACAAATATAATACATGTTTTTTCTCCATTTTTACCCTAAAAATTGGGATTTTTCCACAAAAAAAAGAAGGTTTAAAACCTTCTTTATTAATCTATAGTAATATATTTCTTAGTATCAGCTGGTTCTTCTTCTTTTGGAACAGTTATTAATAAAGTACCATTCTTAAATTCAGCTTTAACTAAAGAATCATCTATATTTCCAACATAGAATTTACGTTCACATTTTGCATATGAAGTTCTTTCTCTACGAATATAGTTCTTTCCGTCTTCGTCTTTAGATTCTTCTTTCTTTTCAGCTGTAACAGTTAAATAACCATCATCTAAGTCCATTTTGATGTCATCTTTCTTGAATCCAGGAACATCCATTTCAATGTTAAATTTTCCATCTTTTTCAAAAATATCGCATTTCATAAGATTATTTTCTAATCTTCTTGGTTTATCCATATCATCAAAAAAGTCATCGAAAAATATTCTGCTTGGTAACATATCTGTCACTTCCTTTCCTGACATTATTAATATATCACTAAAATTAGCACTCGTCAATAGCATTTGCTAATTTTATGTAAAAATAAAAAGATCTTTACGATCTTTATTATTCTTCTATTGTTGTTAATGGAATATCAGTAGTAGGTTCTTCAACTACTGGAGCTTCAGTTGTAGGAACTTCAGTTGTTACTTCTTCAGGAACACTATTACCAATTTCTTCAGCTATTTCAGTAGCTTCAGTAATTTCCTCTTCTGGAATAGTTACTGTTGTTGTTGTAGTTGTTGTTGATGGTCTAACATTAACTCTAGCTAAAGCTTGATCTCTAGGAATTGCTTTAGGAATATCTTTTAATGAAGTTACACATAATACTGCAACAATTATAACCATAACTACAGCAGCTATTGCAATTATTAATCCCATTCTCTTTTTATTTTTCTTTGGTGCTTCTGGTACTGGTTGAGATTCAACAGCAACAGCTTGAGCAACACCATTATCTAATGGTTGAACTCCCATAGGAGCTACAGGTTGTGGTGCTACAGGAGCAACTTCAGGAGCTACAGGAGCTGCTGGTGCTACAGGAGCAACATTAACTGGATCTATTGGAGTTGGTTGTACAGGTGCTATACCAGGATTTTCTACTACAGGAGTAACTGGTGCTACAGGTGCTTGAGGAGCAGCTTCTACTACTGGTGCAACAGGTGCAACAGGAGCAACAGGTGCTACTTCAGGAGCAGCTGGTGCAGCAACTTCTACTGTTGGAGCTACAGGAGCTTCAGGGGCAACTGGAGCAACTACTGGAGTTACAGGAGCAACTGGTGTTTCAGCTACAGGAGCTTGTGTTTCAACTGGAGTTGCCATTGCTTCAGGAGTAACTGGTTCAGTTGGTGTTACTGGTATTACAGATGTATCATTATTTAAATTATTTTCGTTCATATCATTTCACCCTATTCTTATATATATAATATCATATATAAAAGTAAAATAAAATAAAAAAACAACAATTATATGTTGTTTTTTCTAAAATCTTTTATTTTTCTCTTAGCCATTTTTGTTATACAAGCATTAGATAAATCTCTAGAAGTATCTACTAAGTTTCTATCAGAGAATAATTCTATTACCGCTCTATCATGTAATGGCATATCTATAGGTACTGATACTCTATCTTGTTTACAGGAAACAAGATAGTTTCCAACATCTTTTCCTATTTTATAAGCTAAATCTACAGCAGTAGATCCTTTTGGTAGTTTAATATAACAATTTTTATCAAGTGAATATACTTCAATAGTTTCTTCAGCAGCTAAGTCTGTATCAATTACTTCAGTAAATTCATTTGTTGGTAAATCTGATTCAACAATTTCTTTTAATGTTTTAAAGAATTGTAATTGTTGTACTCTATTTTGCATTTCATATGCAGAATTGATATTTAAATTAGTCTTATATATATTCCATAAAGCTGTTATACCAAATGCATTAATTTCATACATTTGAGGAGATTTAACTTGAAATTGTATTTCATATCCATTTTTCATTTTAATTGTTTCATGCAATCCTCTATACATATTTGATTTTGGTGCTGAAATAAAATCTTTATCTCTTCCAGGAATAGTTTTATACTTACGTTTTAAAATATCCATAGTTTTATAACAAATATCTACATCATTTAATCCTTGTTGAGCATCAACAATTATTTTAAGAGTTACTGCATCATGAACACTCTTTAAATCACCATATCTTTTTAATCTCTTATATAAACCATATACATTTTTATCTTGTTTAATAATTTTAGCTTTAATACCGTTTTCAATTAGGACTCCTTCAATATCAGCAATAATGATATCTAATTCATCTCTAATATCTTCATCCATCATTTCTCTTGTACCTTTAACATGTACAATTTTACTACCTACTTTTTTATCATATCCAGCAATCTTTCCATATTCTTCTGGATTAAGATATTTAAAACACATATCTTCTAATTGTAATTTAACTGTATATGAACCTATTAAAGTTGCAAATGGTACATATAAGTTCATTGTTTCTCTTGATTTAATAATTTGTTTTTCAGGAGTTTGATACTCTAAAGTACTCATATTGTGTAATCTATCTGCAAGTTTAATAATAAATATTCTTACATCTTTAGTTAAACTTTCAACAATCTTACGTTTATTAATTTGTTCTCTTTCATTAGGATCTTTAACATCAGTTTTTCTAATTTTAGTTACTCCTTCAACTAAATCAGCTATTGTTTTATTAAATTTTGTTTCAAGTTCTTCATAGGTTACTTCAGGACAGTCTTCAAGTGTATCATGTAACAAACCTGCTGCTATTGTATCAGCATCAGCATGCATTTTAGCAAGTATACATGCAACTGCAACTGGATGAATCAAATATGGTTCACCACTTTTACGTTTAGTATCACCATGATGTATTTTAGCATATTTATATGCTTCAAGAATTAATTTCTTATATTGGCCTTCATAGTCTTCTATATAAGCTAATAAATCTTCAATGTTCATATATTCGCCTCCTAACCTTAGAAACCCCTTTTAAATTTAAAATATCATAATACTTAAAATAAAAAAAAGCAAGATTTCTCTTACTTTTCTGGTTTCATTGTTGGGAATAATAGAACATCTCTTATTGTTTCACTTTCAGTGAATAACATAATCATTCTATCAATACCATATCCGATTCCACCTGCAGGTGGCATACCATATTCTAATGCATCTATGAAATCATAATCGATATCGTTAGCTTCATCATTACCTAATTCTTTTTCTTTTAATTGAGCTTCGAATCTTTCTAATTGATCAATTGGATCATTTAATTCAGTATAAGCATTAGCACATTCATGACCTGAGATAAATAACTCAAATCTTTGAGTAAATCTTGGATCTTCAGGATCTTTCTTAGTTAATGGACTAATTTCAATTGGATGTCCATATAAGAATGTTGGTTCAATTAATGTTTCTTCTACATATTTTTCGAAGAATTTATTAATAATATGTCCATATTGTTTTTCATGTTCAGCTAATTCAATTCCATGTTCTTCAGCTAATTTAATACATTCATCTAAATCTGTAATTGCTTTGAAATCAATTCCAGTTTTATCTTTAATTGCATCAGTCATTGAAATTCTCTTCCAATCACCTGCTAAATCAATATCATGTCCTAAGTAATGGAAAGTAGTCTTTCCACATACTTTATTAGCTATTTCTTTATACATATTTTCAGTTAAATCCATCATACCTTCAAGATCTGAATAAGCTTGATAGATTTCCATTAATGTAAATTCTGGATTATGTTGTGGGTCCATTCCTTCATTTCTGAATGTTCTACCTATTTCATAAACTGATTCCATACCACCAACTAATAATCTCTTTAAATTTAATTCAAGAGCAATTCTTAGATACATATCTAAGTCTTGTGTATTATGATGTGTAACAAATGGTCTTGCAGATGCACCAGTTAATAAAGTTGTTAAAATTGGAGTTTCAACTTCAACAAATCCACGATTATCTAAGAAGTTTTGAATACATCTAATAATCTTTGGTCTCATCATAGCAACTCTCATTGAATCTTCATTCATGATTAAGTCAACATATCTTCTTCTATATCTTTCTTCAATATCAGTTAAACCATGGAACTTTTCAGGAAGTGGTCTTAAAGACTTAACTAAATGAGTATATTTTAAACATTTAATAGTTACTTCTCCTGAATTAGTCTTCATAATTTTACCAGTAACACCAACTATATCTCCAATATCAGCTGTTTTGAATAAGTTATAATCTTCTTCACCAACATCATTAATTGAGATATAAATTTGAATCTTACCTGTCTTATCTTGAATTGTAAAGAATGATGCTTTACCCATCTTTCTTATAAACATAATTCTACCAGCTACAGTAGCTTGATCATCCATGTTTTCAAATGCATCATGTTCTACATCTTTATATTTTTCTTTAATATCAGCTGCAAAGTCAGTTCTATCAAATCTTTGTCCAAATGGATCTTTACCAGATTCAGCTATTCTTTGCATCTTCTCTCTTCTTACTATTTCTTGGTCAGTTAATTTTCTTTCCATCTTTATTCCTTCTTTCTAAAAATAAAAAAATGGAAACACTCTGTAGGAACGAGATATACCCGTGGTACCATCCTACTTCATGTCTCCATGCACTTTATGTATTTTAATGCTTACCAGCAACAAGCTCCAATATCTTTTTTCATTAAAATATCTATAAGGCATTCCCAGCATATAGCCTCTCTCTTAGATAGATTTAGATTAACTACTCATATCTTCTTCGCTTTTTATAGCAATATTATACTAAATAACTTTTTTTAGTCAACAATTATTTAGTAATGCTATTTTCTTTTTTGTATAATTTTTGGTATTCTTTACAATTTTTAAGTAATTCTTCGTGTGTTCCTTCAGCAATAACTTTACCTTTATCAATTACATATATTACATCAGCATTAACTATTGTAGTTAATCTATGTGCAACAATTATAATTGTATGATCTTCAACTAAATTATCGATTGTATCTTTTACTATTTCTTGAGATTCATTATCTAAAGCAGATGTTGCTTCATCAAATAGAATAATCTTTGATCTCTTTAATAAAGTACGAGCAATAGCAAGTCTTTGCTTTTGTCCACCAGATAAGTTAACTCCACCTTCACCTAAAAGTGTATTATATTGTTTAGGTAAAGACATTATATAATCATCAATAGATGCTAACTTACAATACTT
The DNA here is from genome assembly GCA_946615975.1 of uncultured Caryophanales bacterium. Lineage (GTDB taxonomy): Bacteria > Bacillota_I > Bacilli_A > RF39 > UBA660 > UBA6985. The sequence continues at coordinate 18,948 of CAMOID010000009.1, read as the reverse complement.
TCTAATAGATTCTAAGTTCACTTTAGGATCTATTAATTCAAAGTTTTCTTTAATTGTTCTATTAAAGATAAATGGTTCTTGTCTAATAATAGATACATTTTGTCTTAAAGAATTTTCAGTTAATTTCTTAATATTAACTCCATCTATTGTAATAGTTCCTTTAGTTGGATCAAATAATCTAGTAATTAAATTGAATATAGTTGATTTACCTTCACCTGATGCACCAACGATAGCAATCTTTTTATTATTTTCAAATTTAATATTAATATTATCTAATACTAATCTACTTTCATTTGGATATTTAAATGTAACCCCTTTAAATTCTACTACACCATCTCCATTTACTTCACTTACTCCGAATTCAACATCCTTATAAAGCTTATTATCTAAGATTTCAGCTATTCTATCCATAGAAACTGATAATCTTTCTAATGTCTTAGTAAATGATGTAATATTATATACTAAATTTGTAAATCTATAGATATACCATGTCATAGCAACCATGAATGCTACACTTGTTTGTCCCATTCCTACTAAAATAATTGCAGTTATAAATGAGCCAATTTCAAGTGATACACATAATATAGTTGATGCAGCATCATATAGTGTTTCAGTATTATATTCAGTTTTATTATGTTTATCTAATTTCTTAACTATATCTTTAACATCAGCAAATACATTTTTAATAATTCCTAATGTTTTTATTTCTCTTACACCATGTATAGATTCATTTGAGATAGATGAAAGATTATCATAATCTTTCTTAGTATCTTCTCTTATTTTCTTTAATTTCTTCTTAAAATATTTATTAATAAAATAATAAACAACTAAGAAGAATACTATTTCTAAACAAATAATAGGTGCTTCAATTAATATGTATATAAATACAATTACTGTATTAATTACTCTAGCAATAATTGATATTAATTGTTGAACAGAACCTACTATTTGTTCTGTATCTGAAGTAATAATATTAATTAATTTACCTGATTTAATTTTTTCAAATGCTTTAGCAGGTAAATACATTATTTTTAAATATACATCTTCTGTCATCTTATGTGCTGCAGTTGTTTGCATTCTTGATAAGGCATTTGATGAAAAATTCCAAATCAATGAACCAAACATTTCTATAGCACCATAAGCTAACATAAATAGAACTGCTAGTTTAATATTTCCTAGTGTTAATTCTTCTACAGATTTACCATTTAAATAACCTGTAGCAACAAAACATAATTCCGATATAAAAATAATTAAAGTTAATACTATAACTTTGAATCTATAAGGTTTAAGGTACTTAAGCATTACAGATAAACTTTTAAGATTTTGTTTTTTCTTCTTATTAGTTTTTTTCATATACATTCCCCTTTCCTAATAAATAAAAAATCCTACATAAGTAGGATTAATCACATATTCTTCAAAGTTATGCTAAAAAGAATGGAGTTGTGATTAATCCACTTATACTGTCTTTTTCAAATACTTTTAAAATCATTGTTGTAACTCTCATTATAATCACACTCCTTCCAAAAATTACGCTTTAATAATAATACATCTAAACTATCTTGTCAACATAAAAAGGTTTACAAGATTATTTATATCTTTTAACATACTCTTTTACTAAATCAATATCTTTTGAATTATTATATGTTATTTCCATTTTATTTAAAAAATCTTCTACTGTTATTTTATTATTAAATACATCTTCGATTAAACCTAATATTTCTATTCTTCTTAACTTATTTGAATTAATATAAATATCATATAAATGTAATGCTTTTAATGATGATGATAAATAACATCTAAACTTACATATTAGATCATATGTATAATAATATTCTTCATATCTTGATAATCCTATTAAACATTCATGAACATCTCTAAAACGATATCTCATATAATTATTTAATATATTTTTACTTAATGATTTAGAAATAATCATTTCTACAAACATAGATAATACTTCACCATTATAATAATTAGTTAATGTATATGGATTCTTTTCTATTTGAGTATGTACTAATTCATGACCAACAAATCCATAAGATAACTTAGATACATCACCTGCAATTATTATTGAATTAAATCCTATATTTCCTTCATGTGGTCCAGTTATTATTTTAGAATAATCAACAATTGATTTATCAGCTGTTTCATCAAATTCAATTAATTTAAAAGGATTGGTTTCATATACTCCATTTTTCTTATCAAAAGTTAATACTTCTTGAAGTGGTAAATTATCTCTAAAGAATTGACTATCATATCTTAAAACATTCTTTTTACTCTCTCTACTTCTATCTTCAAATTCGCTTATATCTATATCATCTAAATAACTATTTATTTTAGATAACATGTCATCTAATAATATTTTAGATTCAATAGAATCTTGTTTCTTTTTTGTAGTCAACTCTAATAAATGAGTAAACTTATTCATTAATGTTTTATTCATGATAATCACCGATGAAATATATTTTAACATACAAAATAAAAAAAGTAGATATTAATCTACTTTTTTATTATTTATCAATTCTATTTCCCCATACTGCATGATATTCATTACCTGCACATGTTATTTGTGAAGGTTTATATACTGAAGCACCTCTTAATACAGGTGTTCTTCTTAATCCTCTACTCTCAAATTCTCTTCTGCGATAATTATTTGGTTTCATAACCCATTCTCCATATTCATTTTGACAATTAGAGAATCCATAAAGGGCTTGATCTTCATCATCTACAGAATAAATCATTGATTCTATTTTATCAATTACAATTGAACTTGTAATAATTGGATATCCTGCAGGACATGAATCCTCACGATAATCTTCAGGATCCTCATGATCAATATCAATATCAATTTTATTATATAAATCTCTAGATACTGTATAATATACATCACCATATTCACCTAATGGAATTAAAGCATAACTATCTAAATATTTATTTTCTTCCAATACATAGTAATGTCCATCTATATCGTTTTTAGTAATTGTTTTAATTAAATTTTTCTTTTCATAATCACTATATACTTTTATATAAGATTTATCATTAAATAATGGTTCTGAAGGCTTATAACTATATATAATCATATATGCATATGCATTAGCAGGTCTACTGAACAACATTTTTGGAGAAATACTTCTATCACCAAATGATGTAGCTTCAGTTATTGTAGGTGTATCATCGTCACCAAAATAGGCAGCGGCATCATATTCGCTATAATAAGTGAACCCCTTACAAATAAATTCAGATGAATCTGCTACTTCATTAGATCCAACACAAATATCTTTTACATCTTTTCCTTCTTCAAAAGTACCTTTATCAGTTATTAATTTATACTTACAATTAGAAACTGTAATTGTGGAATTAACTTTTAAATTACACTTACATACTGCATTAACTATTGTTGGAATACTTACTAATAAACCAACTATTAATGCCATTGCTTTAAATGATGTTTTTTTCTTAGCTGTAAATACAACTAGAAAACCTATAATTAATAATACAGGAATAACATATAATAAACTCTTTACTCCTGTTGGTGGATTTTCAATAGCTCCACCTGTTAAATTTAAATCTAAAGTATTTTTTTCATTAAAATGACCGTTTTCTGGAACGCTAATTAATTCGACTCTTAAACTTAATTCTCTTACATTCCCTGCTTTAACTAATTTATTATCTGTTTCAAATTTATAACTAACATTATTATAATTTTTAGTAAACATTGCTTCATCTAAAACATAATCATTTTCAGTATTATTTTTAATAACTATTTTATATATTATGTAATCTTTCTCTCTAGTAAAAGATATATCTAGATCCATATAAGTTCCATTTGCTTTTGCTGAACTTAATTCTTTTGTCCCTTCTGATTTTTCAATCGTTTCGATTGATTCAATCGTAATACCATCTGCATGGCAAGTTTCTGCCAATACTGTAGCTGGCATAAGTAAAATCACAAGTAGTATCAATATAAATCTCCTCATATACACTCACTCTTTCTAACTCCATCATAATTCATAATTCAATAATAAGCAATCAATCCTATATAAACTTAACATAATTAAGTGTAAACAAAAAAGAAGGTATAAACCTTCTTTTATTTAGTTAATAATGCTAATTGTTCTTCTTCTTTAGCTAATGTTTCTCTTTCTTTATTAACTAAAGCTTCTGGAGCTTTAGCAACATAGTTTTCATTAGCAAGTAAATTCTTTCTTCTTTCAATAGAAGCTTTTAAATCATTTATTTGTTTTTCTTTAGCTGCTTTATCTTCTGCTGTTTCTTCTTTTTCATAGAAGATAGTAGCTTCATATGAACCTAATTTAACATTATAAGATTTAATATCTTCTGGTTCAGTTATCATTACATCTTGTAATTTTAACATCTTAATAATTATTTCATCATCTGTATTAATCATTACTTTAGCATCTTTAGGAATATTATTTTCAGTTTTAATATTTCTAAATGCTTTAATGAATTCAATCTTATCATCTACTAATTTAGCAGTTTCTTTATCAATAAATTTCTTATCATATTCTGGATATGAAGAAATCATGATTGATTCAGAATCTTTAATTGGTAACATTTGATAAATTTCTTCAGTAACAAATGGCATGAATGGATGTAACATTTTTAAGATGCCAGTTAATACATGACATAATACTGATTTAGTTGTATTTGAATCTGAATTAAACTTAGCAAATTCAATATAATTAGAGCAGAACTTATCCCAAGTAAATTCATAAATTACTGCACCAGCATTATTGAATTCATATTTATCCATGAATTTCTTTGTATCATGAATACATTTTTCATATTCACTTAAAATCCATTTATCTTCATTTGTTAAATTATCAAATGTTAATTCTTTTAATCCTTCAATATTCATTAATGTGAATCTTGAAGCATTCCATATTTTATTAATGTAATTCCATGTAGATTTAATCTTATCTTCATCGAATCTCATATCAGTTCCTGGAGCAACATCAGTAGCTAAATAATATCTTAATGCATCTGCACCATATTCTTTAACCATATCAAATGGATCAATTCCATTTCCTAATGATTTACTAAATTTTCTACCTTGTTTATCTCTAATTAAACCATGGATTAAACAATCTTCAAATGGTCTTTGACCAAGTAATTTTTCACCTTGGAAAGTCATTCTATTAACCCAGAATGGAATAATATCATATCCAGTAACTAAACATTGATTTGGATAATACTTTTCTAATAGTTTAGTATTATCAGGCCATCCTAATGTAGCAAATGGCCATAAAGCAGATGAGAACCATGTATCTAATACATCTTCATCTTGTACCCATCCTTCTCCTTCAGGAGCTTCCATTCCTACATATACTTCATCACCTTTATACCAAGCAGGTATTCTATGACCCCACCATAATTGTCTAGAAATACACCAGTCATATGTTATTTCCATCCAATGGTTCATAGTCTTCTCATATCTAGATGGTACAAAGTTAACTTTTTCATCTTTTTTCTTTTGAGTTTCAAGTACATGATCTGCTAAAGGTCTCATCTTAACAAACCATTGTTTTTTAATCATTGGTTCAACCATTACTTGAGTTCTTTCAGAATGTCCTACTTCATGAACTAATGGTTCAACTTCTAATAATAATCCTTGTTCTTCTAGATCTTTAAGAACAGCTTCTCTACAATCTTCTCTTGTCATTCCTTGATATTTTTCAGGAACATTTTCATTCATAGTTGCATCATCATTCATGATACAAATTCTTTCAAGATTATGTCTATTACCAACTTCAAAGTCATTAGGATCATGTGCAGGAGTAATCTTAACTACACCTGTTCCTTTTTCCATATCAGCATGTTCATCTGCTATAACAGGAATTGGTTTATTCATTATTGGAAGAATAACATTCTTTCCAATATATTTTTGATATCTTTCATCATCTTTATTAACTGCTACAGCAGTATCACCAAATAATGTTTCTGGTCTAGTAGTAGCAACATCTAAATATTCATCAGTTCCTTCAATCATATATTTTAAATGATAGAAAGCACTCTTTTCTTCTGAATAAATAACTTCTTCATTTGATAATGCTGTTTGAGCTGCTGGATCCCAGTTAATTATTTTTTCACCACGATAGATTAATCCTTCGTTATAGAAATCAACAAATACTTTTCTAACTGCTTTAGATAATCCTTCATCTAATGTAAATCTTTCTTTAGAATAATCTAAAGCTATACCCATCTTAGCCCATTGTTGTCTAATAATATCTCCATGTTCATGAGTCCAATCCCAACAAGCTTCTAGGAATTTTTCTCTACCATATTCATATTTATCTATACCTTTGTCTTTTAATCTTTTTACTACTTTTGCTTCAGTAGCAATTGCAGCATGATCCATTCCTGGTAACCAGAATGTATCATAACCTTCCATCTTTTTATATCTAATAATAATATCTTGTAATGTTACATCCCAAGCATGTCCTAAGTGTAATACACCAGTAACGTTAGGTGGAGGTAACACAATACAGAATGGTTTCTTATCTGAATTTTCTTCACATTTAAAATAATCTTTTTTTAACCATTCTTCATATTTATTCTTTTCTACTTCTTCATGATTATATTTTGTATCTAACATATTATTTCACCCTTTCATCTACAAACTTATTAAGTATATCTTTTATTTCTTTGATTCTATCATCATCATGTTTAGATAAAATGTTATCACATTTAATGTTTACAACATTATGTTCTTTAATTAATTCAAATGTCTTTTTATATTGAGCATTAAATATAAACGCTAAACATCTAAGCATTTTAACTGTCATATTTTGACTATTAGCCACTCGATTTTGTACCATCTTATGATTTCTAAACGCTTCAATTACTTCTTCAGGAATATCTACTTCATCATCATCTGATTCATTAGCTAAATCAATTAAGATATCTACTTTATCTGCATCTCTCGTAATATTACAGAATAACTTAGTTCTATCATCTAATTCTTCAGGTACTTCATATTTATTATGTACTTTAGTACTAATTAATATTATTTCATTATCTATACCTAATTCTTTTAATATTTCATATCCCATATCTCCATGATCAAATGAATTTAAATCAACGAATGTTTGATATTCAGCCCATTGTTTGAATCTTGATATGTCATGAAATAAACCACACAATTCTGCTAATTCAATATCTTCATCAGATAAGTTTAAACTTATAGCAATTTGTTTAGCATATTCGACAACTCGCATTGTGTGATCATATTTATATTTAATCCAATATTCTGAATTATCAAATTGACTATAATACTTATCAAATATTTCTTTATAGTGATTCATATAAATACTCCTTTCTTAAAATAAAAAAGATCTAATCATCATAAAGACGATTAGATCGTGGTACCACTTTAATTACTTCTCAAATACGTAACGTGTATTAAACGTTTAATCTTACTATTATTTCAGACTAACAACTCCCAAGCTACCTTCAGTTATCTTTCTTAAGAATGTCTCTCAGTCGGTGAACATTCATTCCTGTTAAGTAGTTTTAACTTACTCCTCTTGTTCCATGTCTTTTTAAAACTACTATGATTATATATGTAATTTATAAAAATTGCAAGTATTCCAAATAAAAAAGATGCTATTCAGCATCTTCTTTTTGTTCTGTTACTTCTTCAGCTCTTACTTCTTCTTGTTCAGAAACATTATTTAAATCATTTTCATTATTTAATGAATCAATTTGTGTTTCTACTGGAGCAACTACTTGTTCAGCATTTTGACTAACAAGATTTAAATCATTTTCAGTCATACCTGTTTCAGGTTTAACTTCTTCTTTTGTATTTTTATTTTTCTTATTAACAATAACAATTATTACAATTGCTGTTAATGCTAATGCAACACCAACTATAGTAGAAATAATAATTATTTCTTTTGTTTTTTCAACTGAAGTTTTACTATTAGTAGCACCTAAAGAATAAGATTCATCAGTAGTAGTTTCTTCACTTGTTGTTTCTTCTGTTGTAGTTGTTGTACTTGTTGTAGAAGTTACTTTACTACGATCAATATATTCAAATATATCAGAATCAGTTTTTAAAAATGCAAATCCTTTTTGACCATCAATTTCAAAATAATAATCAGAATATTCTTCCTCATATTCATTAGTGTAATTAATTTTTATTTGAGATCCTCTTTTTATTGTATATACTATTTTTCCTTTATTCTTTGGTTTTTCATATAATCTAATATCTCTTTTAACTTCATAGTAAGTATCATTATCATAATAAGTAGCTATTTTTTCACTTCTAAAATTATTAACTAATGCTCTACATCCATCTGTTTCATAAGATACACTTTTATCCCACATATCAGTAACATATCTAGATGTAAATACAGTACCTGCTGGTATTACTCCACAATCAGTTTGTATATCTTCAAATGTTACATTTTTTTGAGAATATTCAAATAATACTTTAGCATCTAAAACACTTACCCATCCTTTATTACCATTGTATTCAGTATAAATATATACGGTTCCTGATTCATCTGAATCACCAATTACATATTCATAAGATAATTTTGTCTCTTTAGGAATTGTAGTAATTACTTCATAAGCAATAGATGGACCTTTATATAAATTTACTTCTGCATTTGTTAAAGCATTAAGCATACTTTTATAATGCTTTCCTATATCTTTAATATTTGTATCATTTGGTATAAATTCAGATTCAACTGGTCTAACACCTTTTATATCTTCTTCATAAATGAAAAAAATATTTTCCCATCCACCAACTAGTGAACATTCTAAATATGCCTTATCACCTGCAACAGATCCTTTTTCATTTTCATATAATACAGTAAAAGTATCACCACTATTTAAATGTCCTATTTTTTTACTTTCATATTTTTTTGTTTCTTCGTTATATTCATTTCTATAGTAATCTATTCCTTCAGGATTAATTACAGTTGCTTTATATTCTTTAATCATTGGTGCACCCATATCAGCTTTAACAACTACAGGTACACATAATACTAAAAATAATATTAATAGTTTATAAACTCTTTTCATTTTTATCTTCCTCTCTTTCCATACATTACTCTTGCTAATAGATTTCTTTTAATAACTCTAAAAACCATATATAAACCTATTAATGCAATAATACCTATTATTATAAATGGCCAATACTCACTTAAATAAAATTTTGTATCTTCAACTGGTCCTGGACCTATAACATCTAAAATCATATTCTATACTCCTATAAAAATTTATTTATTACTAATCCTAATGAATATGAAAATAAATTCAATAGGAATGAAAATAAATATGGGTTTATCTTTTTATATTTTAATGTTTTACTATAAACAAATCCTTCTATTAAAACTGCTAATACTTCTAAAATATATATAGATGCTTTATATGGTATATATCCAAATTCTATATATATTAAATAAGGTACTGTTACTACAATTGGATTTGTTAATACTTGTACTAGTATTACATTTAATATATCTTTTTTATCTCTTATACCTAATATGATGGCAAATATTAATTCAATCACTATTGTAAGAATTAAACATCTTGCCATTATCAGTGGCATATTATCAAACATTATCTTTTACCACCAACTTCCTTAATTACAAATATAACTGTAGCAATAATAATTAATATCATTGCAACAACATATATCCAGAAAACAGTATTATTAGTTATATATCTAGGATCAAATATTATTTTCATTTCTTTTCATCTCCTTTTAATACATAACCTAATAAAATTGAACATATAATTGAAACAATTATTATTAATATAATATTAATATTCATAGTTAACTTTATAAAAAATATTGGAGCTGTTCCTAAGAACAAACCAATAGTTGTAATACCAAATGCTAATCCAGGATTCTCTTTTAAAATAGATGTAAGTATTCCAAGTGTAATACTCATTGTCATAGAAAAAAACATAACACCTATAATAGAAACAATCATTAAATTATTACCACAACATAAAAATGGTATTGCAAGTAATGTTGATCCAACAGCAACTTTTCTAATACCTATCTTATCTGATAGTATTCCACCTAATGCTTTACCTAATCCCATAGTACAAAAAAATATAATATTTTGAATAACTGTTTTATTCCATGATGTTGGTATTCCATATCCAACATATCCTCTTGCTATTACAACTAAGAAAGCAATTAATATAACTACATAAGGATTTAAACATTCTCTAACATAATTAAACTTATCTGTATTACTATCTTTTTCTATATACATATCAGCTAATATAGAAAAAGGAATAATAGTCATAATTGGAATTAACAACCATAAAGGATTAATAGAAGACATGGCTAATACTTTTCCTGTTATTACACCAAATGAACCACCTGCTACAAATATAGCTGATGGACTTAATCTACCACCTGATGTTTTTAAAGTATTCTCTGCTCCTGCTACATGTAAGAATGCATTACCTAAACAGATAATAATTAAAGATATAAACACTGACCATTTAGTAAGTCCAAATATTAAATAAGATATAATCATTAAAATAGTACCAATAAATGCCATATTTATCTTTGGATATTTATCTGATATATATCCAATTATACTTTGAGGTACAAATGCAACACCATCATATATAAATGGTATCAACCAAACAACATTTGATCCATTTGTAACTCTTGATAAATAAAAGAAGCATGCTATTTCAACTATGAAATGAATATAGAAATATAATATACCAGTTATATTTTTCTTCATACTCACATACCCTCACTAGTATAAGTATAACACAATTTAACATAAAAAAAGTAGAGTTTTCACTCTACTTTGTTAATAACACAATCTCACCTTTTTTTAACGAAGCCGGTACATTAATAACTCTTTGATTAGAAGAACCTCTCCATTCTAATCTAAAGTCATGTAACTCATCTTTATATTGACCATCAACTAATGTATCTAAGTATTGTAAAACTTCTTGGGCATCTTTTCTTTTTTGTAATGCTTCAAAAGTGAATCCACTCCAAACCCATAGGTTCTTTTCAGGATACATATTTTTAAATGTCTTAGCAATCATAGTTGTTGCAGCAATATTTTTTGGATGCATAGGTTCACCACCTAATATAGATAAACCTTGAATATATTCTTCACTACACAATTCCATTAGTCTTTCGATAACTTCGTCTGTTAATTCATCCCCACCATCAAAATCCCATGTTTCAGGATTGAAACAGTTAAAGCAATGAAATTCACATCCTTGTAAGAATATAGATACTCTTACACCAGGACCATCAGCGATATCCATTTTTCTAATTAAGTTGTATCTCATGAAGATCACATCCTATTTTTTCTTTTTAGTGTCCTTGCATTCTTTTGAATTACATTTGCAATCTACTTTATTATCAACATGTAATACTCTTTCCTTAATTTCTTGAGTTCTACCTTTGTTCCAGAAATTAGTTCCGATATATCCACATGTACGTCTTGCAACATTTAATGTGTCGTGATTTCTATTACCACAGTTTGGGCAATACCATTCAAGTTTATCATCTAATAGTATTTCTCCATCATAACCACATTGTTGGCAATAATCACTCTTTGTATTTAATTCTGCATACATGATGTTATTATAAATGAAATCAATAATTTCAAGTACTGCAGGAATATTGTTTTGTAAGTTTGGAGTTTCAATATATGAAATAGCTCCACCTGGTGATAATCTTTGGAAATCTGATTCAAGTTTTAATTTAGTGAATGCATCGATTTCTTCAAATACAGGAACATGGTATGAGTTAGTTATATAATCTCTATCAGTGATTCCTTTAATAACACCAAATCTTTCTCTTAAACCTTTAGCAAACTTATATGTAGTTGATTCGATTGGAGTACCATATACTGAATAATCAATATTTTCAGCAGCTTTCCATTCAGCACACTTATCATTTAAGCGTTGCATAACTTTAATACCAAATTCATAACCTTTTCCACCATCAGTATGAGATTTACCAGTCATATATTTAACACATTCATATAATCCAGCATATCCTAATGAGATAGTAGAATATCCATTATGTAATAATTCGTGAATTGATTCACCTTTTTCAAGTCTAGCTAATGCACCATGTTGCCATAAGATTGGAGCAACATCTGATAAAGCACTTGCTAATCTTTCATGTCTTACTTGTAATGCTTTATGACATAATTCTAGTCTTTCATCTAAGATATCCCAGAATAAATCCATATCTTTTTCAGAGCTTAAAGCTACATCTGGTAAGTTGATTGTAACAACACCTTGGTTAAATCTACCATAGTATTTTGGCTTACCAGGAACATAATTCTTAGCTTTAGCAACATTACCTTTGCTTATTGATCTATCAGGTGTTAAGAAAGATCTACATCCCATACATGGATAGCAATCTCCATCACCATTTTCATTTTTCTTTAATTCCTTCATTACTTTTTCAGAAATGTAATCTGGAACCATTCTCTTAGCTGTACATTGTGCAGCTAATTCTGTTAAATAATAATATTTTGATTTTGGTTTAATATTATCTTCTTCAAGAACATATAGAAGTTTTGGGAATGCTGGAGTAATATAAACTCCTTTTTCATTCTTCATACCTTGAATTCTTTGTTTTAAAACTTCTTCAATGATCATTGCTAATTCATCTTTGTATTCTTCAGTTTCACCTAAATACATACAAACTGATAAGAATGGAGCTTGACCATTTGTAGTAGTCATTGAATTTATTTGATATTGGAAAGTTTGTACACCATCAGTAATTTCTTTCTTAAGATCTTCTTTAGCATACTTTTCGCAATCTTTAGCACTAAATTTTCTGTTTTTATATTTCTTTAAATAATTTTCATAACTTGATCTAACAAATGGAGCTAAATGAGTTAATGAAATAGTACATCCACCATATTGTGATGAAGATACTGCAGTAATTAATTGAGTTGCAATAGTCATAGCTGTTAAGAATCTATGAGGTTTTTCAATCATTACACCATTAATATTAGTACCATTTTGTAACATATCTTCTAGATTGATAAGGTCACAGTTATGTAATGCATTTTGTGCAAAGTAATCAGCATCATGGAAATGGATAATACCAGCATCATGAGCTTTAACTACATCTTCAGGTAATAAGAATCTTCTAGTAATATCTGTAGAAGTTATACCAGCAAGATAATCTCTTTGTACTGTAACAATCTTTGCATTTTTATTTGAGTTTTCAGTATTCCAATATTCTGATTCTCCATCAATTAATTCTTTAATTGATAAGTCAGTTGTATTAGAACGTCTAACTAATTCTCTTGTATATCTATAAGTAATGTATGCTTTTGCCAATTGATACTTACCTAAAGACATTAATCTCATTTCAATAATATCTTGAATGTCTTCTACTAACATTCTTTTCTTTTTCATATTTTCAATATATTTAACTATATTTTTAATTTGTGCAGGAGTAACTTTATCATCATCATCTACTTCTGCGTTTGCCTTTGAAATTGCGTTTTCAATTTTCTCTGGTTCGTAGTCTACTACTCTACCATCTCTCTTAATAATTTTCATATTTACCTCTCCCAATATTTTTTATTTTTCTTAAGAAAATTATAACACTACTATTTTTATATAAATGTTGCAGGTGCAACAATTAGACATTTTTTATATTTTTTTACAAATCAATAAAAAAAGATGAGTAATACTCATCTTAAATAATGTACTAATCCTATATAGATACCGGCTTTCTAAGATGAGTAATAAAAATGTCTAACGCCGTGTAAAATAGATTTTCTTGTGTATATATACATTGTATAACACCCAATAAAAAAAGACAATGTTAAATTGTCTTTTCAAATTGTGAATTATATAAATCAGCATAGAAACCATTCTTTTTCATTAATTCTTTATGATTTCCAGTTTCAATTATATTACCATCTTTCATTACTAATATTAGATCTGCATTTTTAATTGTAGATAATCTATGAGCAATAATAAATGATGTTCTACCTACAGTTAATTTATCCATTGCTTTTTGAACTAACTCTTCAGTTCTAGTATCTACATTAGATGTTGCTTCATCTAATATTAAGAATGGAGCATCTTCTAACATACCTCTTGCAATTGTAAATAATTGTTTTTGTCCACTAGAAATTGATTCGGAATCTTTTAATTCAAAATCTAATTTATTTGGTAATGCATTTATAAAATGAGATACCCCTACTACTTTACAAGCATTCATAATTTCTTCATCTGATAAATCAGTTCTATTAAATTTAATATTATCTCTTATAGAACCTTCAAATAACCATGTATCTTGTAATACCATACAGAATAAATCATGAATATTTTCTCTTGTTAATTCTTTTGTAGATACACCATCTATAGTTATATTACCTGAATTAATATCATAGAATTTCATTAATAGATTTACTAGTGTTGTTTTACCAGCACCAGTTGGTCCAACAATAGCAACCTTTTGTCCAGGTTTAACTTTAACAGAGAAATCTTTAATAATAGTTTTATCTGGATCATATCCAAATTTAACATGATCAAATACTATTTCGCCTTTTACCTTAGACTTATCTAAATGTTTAGTAATGTGTGTTTCGCTTTCCATTTCTTCTTCATCTAAGAATTCAAATACTCTTTCTGAAGCAGCTGCTGTTGATTGCATTGAAGTCATACTTTGAGCTATTTGTGATAATGGATTAGTAAATAATCTGATATATACCATAAATGCTACAATTGTACCAAATGTTGTATGACCATTAAATACTAAAATAGCTCCTGCTATACATACACATACATATCCAAAATTTCCAATAAATCCCATAAATGGTCCCATAAGTCCAGATAAGAATTGACTCATCATATTACTCTTATATAAACCTTTATTTAATCTATCAAATTCTTTTTGAGCATTGTTAATACCATTATAAGTTCTAACTATAGTATGTCCAGAATACATTTCTTCAATATATCCATTTAATTCTCCTAATATTTTTTGTTTTTGTTCAAAGTATTTTTGAGATTTACTTAGAATAATAAACATAAATATAAATCCAAATAAGCTAGATAATATAGCAACTATAGCCATTATCCAATTTGTTACAAACATCATTACCATTGAACCTAAGAATAATGTTAGATTAGCAATTAAGTTTGCAAGTGATTGATTTAAATTCATATGAATAGTATCAATATCATTTGTAATTCTAGATAATATATCTCCTGTTTCATGATTATCAAAGAACTTAAGTGGTAATCTATTTATCTTATAAGATATATTAGTTCTTAAAGTTCTAGCAAAATTATTAGAAACAGTTGCCATATTATATCCTTCAATATAATTAAATATAGAACCTAATAAATATAGTATTGCTAATACTATAGCTATATTTCTAATATTATCTATATTCATTTTAGGTTTTACTAAACTATATATACTACTTGGTAGTTTATCAAATGTTTTTAGCATAGCATCTTGATCATTTACATTCATAGAAGATAATAATTTAACATATTCAATTTGATCATTTATAGTTATTGTTACATCATTTATAACAATATCTTTTTGCATATTATTTTCTTTTATTTGATTATTTATTTCAGTTAATAATTCAGTATCAGGTTTAATACCTAATGTAATTTCATCAGTTAACTTAGATAACATTTTAGGTGCTATTATACTAAAGATAGCACTTATAACTGCTAATAATAATGAGAATATTATTAAGTTTTTCCAAGTACTTAAACTATTAAATAGTTTCTTTAATGAACCAAAGAAATTTTTAGGTTTTTCTGCTACTTGATTTCTTCCAGGTCTAGGCATTTTTTAATTCCTCCTCACTTAATTGTGATAAGGCAATTTCTTTATATACCTTACATTTCTTTAATAATTCTTTATGTGTTCCAATTCCAACACATTTACCTTCATCTAATACTATTATCTTATCAGCATTCATTATTGTTCCAATTCTTTGAGCTACTATTAGATTAGTAGAATTCTTAGTATATTTTTTTAGTTCATTTCTTAATATAGAATCAGTTTTATAATCTAATGCTGAGAAAGTATCATCAAATATATATATTTCAGGTTTTCTAGCTATTGCTCTTGCAATAGATAATCTTTGTTTTTGTCCACCTGAAAGATTAGTACCACCTCTTGCTATATGAGAATGATATTTATCTTCCATTTTTTCAACAAAGTCTTTTGCTTGTGCAACTTTAATAGCTTCTTTAATATCATCTATTGCAATCTTTCTAGATGATGTTCCATATTTAACATTTTCTTCTACTGTACCAGTAAACATAACTGCTTTTTGAGGTACATATCCTAATTTATTATTTAATGTTTCAAATTTATAATCTTTAACATTTATACCATCTACTAATATTTCACCCTTAGTAGCATCATAGAATCTAGGTATTAAATTTATTAATGTTGATTTACCTGATCCAGTTGAACCAATGAAAGCAATTGTTTCACCCTTATTTGCAGTAAATGAAATATCTTCTAATATGTATTCATCTGCATCTGGATATTTAAATGAAACATTTCTAAATTCAACTGTTCCTTTTTGATCAGTTGAGCCTCCAAATTTACCTTCTTTAATAAGTATTTCTTCATCTAATACTTCATTAATTCTATTAGCACTTATTTGAGATCTTGGAGCCATCATGAATATAAATGCTAACATTAAAAATGACATGATTACTTGCATACCATATGAAGTAAATACAACCATATTTGAGAATAATGTAATCTTATCAGCCATTGTTGAATTATATATTAAGTAAGCACCTATTATATATATACCAAATACTAATGAATGCATTACTAAATTCATCATTGGTCCCATAATAGCAAATAATCTTTGATTAAACATTTGAATACCTGTTAATTGTTCATTAACAGTCTCAAATCTATTACTTTGAAATTCTTCTGCATTAAAAGCTCTTATAACTCTAATACCAGTTAAATTTTCTCTAGTAACACCATTAACTTTATCTATTAGTTTTTGAATTAATTTAAATCTAGGTAATACTATCATCATAAGTGTAATAACTACAGATAGTAATAATACTACACATCCTGCAGTTAACATTGACCATTCTATACTCTTACCTATTATCTTACTTATTGCCCATATAGCCATAATTGGAGATCTTAATATCATATGTAATCCCATAGCAATTAACATTTCTATTTGAGTTACATCATTAGTTGTTCTAGTAATTAAAGATGCAGTAGAAAATTTCTTTACTTCTGAATCTCCAAAACTTTCAACTTTATTAAAAATCTTTTCTCTTAAATTCAAACTAAATGAAGAAGATAATCTAGCAGATGCATATCCAATTATAATTGCACTTATTAAACTACCAAATGCACATAATATCATATATAATCCTTGGATTAATATTTCATTAGTAACATCTTCACCAGTAGATTGAATCAATCTTGTTATATCAGACATATAATCAGGAATTCTTAATTCTAAGCTAACATTAACACAAGTTAATAATACACACATAATTACTATTAGCCATTCTTTAATAGTAAAATTTTTAAATAACTTTAACATAATATTTTCCTTTCTTATATATTCCAAAACTCTTCCTACGCTCTTAATTATATAAAAGTATATATAAAAAAGTAAAGTCATAGACTTTACTTTTCATACTTTTTTCTTATTACCTATTTTCTTGTAATCTTCTTAAAATACTGTTTACTCTATCTCTTATTTCCATTTCCATAAATGGTAGATATAACATATTATCTCTATAAACAATATCTCCATTTATAACAGTCATATGTATATTATTACTATGTACATTATGAACTATATCTACTATTAAATCATTTATAGGAAGTGTTGTAGTATGTTCCATATCTAATACTACTAAATCAGCTTTCTTTCCAACCTCTATACTACCTATTTGATCTTCTAAACCTAAAGCTTTAGCTCCATTTATAGTAGCCATCTTTAATGTCTCATATGATGAATGAACTGTTGGATCTTTATATAATCCTTTTTGCAATAAGTCTACCATGCTCATATGATAGAACATATTTAAATTATTACATGAACCTACTCCATCAGTTCCTAAACAAACATTAACATATTTTTTATATTTTGTAATATCTGCTATTCCACATCCCAAATCTAAATTACTTATTGGATTATGTGAAATACTTACATCATGTTCACTTAGTTTTTTTAATCCTTCATCACTTATAAATGTACCATGTGCTAGTATTAGTTTATTTCTTAATAAACCAACACTTTCTAAAGCATCTACTGGATCCATATTATAGTTTTCTTTTATACCATTAACTTCATTTTCATTTTCACAGAAATGAATATGAACAGGAACTCCTAATTCTAATGCATAATCACTACAACGTTTTAAATACTCTTTACTACAAGTATATAAACTATGTGGTGCAACACTAAAGTTTATTAATGGATCATCTTTATACTCTTTATATGATTCTTTATATGACTTAAAGCATTCATCACCTTGACCATTTATATCCATAAAATTATATCCATATAAACATCTTATTTTCGTATCTTTAAATGCTTTTAATGTAGCCTTATTATTAATATACATTTCATTAGTACATGTACATCCTGATTTAATCATTTCTATACAACTAAATAATGTTGAATAATAAATATCTTCTTCAGTTAATTTATTTTCTAATGGCCATATCTTTTCTTTTAACCAATCATCTAAAGTAAGATTATCATTTATACCTTTAAAGATAGCCATTCCATGATGTGAATGTCCATTTATTAAACCAGGTATTATTACTTTTTTATTAGCATACTCTATAGAATCATATGGACCATCATAATCTGGAACTAATTCTTTTATAGTATCATCTTCTATAACAATATCTAGTTTTTCTACTAAAGGTCTATTTTCAGCCATAGTAATAACTAGTCC
>CAMOID010000008.1 GCA_946615975.1 uncultured Caryophanales bacterium | reverse complement strand
CCAACCGGTGGCAATAATTCTACAGGAAGCAATTCCAGAACAACAAGCCCAACCGGTGGCAATAATTCTACAGGAAGCAATTCCAGAACAGGTAGCAACAGTAGAACTACTTCATCAACAGGAAGTAATACAAGAACTACTTCAGGTGTAGGTGGAGGAACAGGAAATTCTACTGGTCTAGATGTAGAAGCTATAAAAAATCATATTAAAAATAATCTAAAACCAGATTTTACTAACATGAAAAAAGCATGTAATGATTTTGCTTACAATATAATGGATTTACAAAGTTGGTTCTATGGACCAACTGATGCAGATTGTACATCAGCTTATAAAGCTATTAAACAAGACTACGGTTCAGAATCTGAAAAAGGTAAAGGACTTGTTGGTTCTATTAGATCAGCATTTGACTGGGTAGATTATTGTGATCAATATATTTCTCAATGGGAAAAGGAACAAAGCTCAGGAAATATTTGGGTATGATAGATATAATTATTCCGACTTATAATGCAATAAAGACTTTAGAAAGAACATTATTTTCTATTAGTTATCAAACTATAAGTGAAAAGTTAAATGTTTATATAGTTAATGATTATTCTGATGATGATTATTCAGAAATCATTAACTATTTTTCTATGCATTTAAATATTAAAGAAATAAAACTTGATAAAAATGTAGGCCCAGGATTAGCTAGAGAAGAAGGAGTCAAAAATTCTAATTCAAAGTATATAATGTTTATTGATTCTGATGATATGTTTGCTGCTCCTAATTCCATAGAGATTATTTACAATGAAATTAATAACAAAGATTTAGATGTAGTAATTGGTAAATTTATTGAATGTAGAGAATCTGATTTTGTACATCATGATAATGATGAAATTTGGTTACATGGAAAAATATATAGAAGAGAATTCATAGAAAAAAATAATATTCATTTTAATGATTCGAGAGCAAATGAAGATAATTATTTTAATCAATGTATTATGCTTTCAGATCCCAAAAAAGATTATATTGATTATCCGATTTATTTTTGGATGTATAATGAATCAAGTATAACTAGAAAAAACAATTATGAATATAGTTATAAAGGTTTATTTGGATATATAAAAAATATGGATGAAGCATTACAATTTGCTATAAATAATAAGAAAAGTGAAATAAATATAGGTAATTTTTCGTTTGCAGTTTTATATGCAATTTATTATTACTATATAGAATACAATGATAAAGAATTTTTAAATATTTCTAAGAATATAAAAAATATATATTTAAATTATAAACAATTTATTAACAATGAAAATGATATAAAAGAATCTCAATATGATTTTGCATTAAGAACTCTAACACCTGAAATAATAAATAGTTCAAAACTAACATTTGATGAGTTTTTGGAAAGCATAGGTGAATAATATGATAGATATAATAATACCTGCTTATAATGCTCATAAAACAATTAAAAAGACATTATTATCTATATGTGTTCAAAATATTTCAAAAGATATAAATGTTTATATAATTGATGATCATTCAGATGAACCATATGATTATTTAATTGATGAATTTAGTAAATATTTGAATTTAAAAATAGAAAGATTAAATAAAAAATCAGGACCAGGTGTAGCTCGTAATAGAGGATTAGAAATATCTAATTCTGAATATGTAATGTTTATAGATTCTGATGATGAATTTGTTAATTGTTATTCAATTGAAATATTATTAAGAGAAGTAAAAGATTATGATTTAGCAATAGGAATATTAATTCAAGAATTAGATGATGGATCACTTGACTATATTAGTAATCATGATAGATGTTTACATGCTAAATTATATAAAAGAGATATTATAAATAAATATAATCTTAGATTTCCAAATTTAAATAGACATGAAGATTCAGCTTTTCATGAATTATATTTAATGTCTAATCCTAAAACAAATTTAGTAGATGAATATGTTTATCTATATAGATTTAATCATGAATCATTAACAAGAAATAAAAGTGGATATGAAGATTATCATAATTATGAATTATTATGTGAAGCTACAAAGTATGTAATAGAAGAATCTTTAAAAAATAATTTTAAAATGTCAAACATTGAAAGTACTATTACATCAGTACTAGTTTATCTATATTATGAATATCAAAAATTCTATAATGAAGAATATTCAGATAAAATATATGAATGGATGAAATTAATTGTAATGTTTTATAAAGACAATATTTCATATCAAGATAAAGATGAACTAAATTATTATTTAGATAATTATAAATATAATTTTGATGGTACACCATATATTTCATGGGAAGATTTCATAGATAAAGCAAGTAAATAGGACTTAAAAAAGTCCTTTTTGTTTGTTATAATAGTTATACATGTTTAGGGAAGGCGGTGAATAAATGAAACTAATTATTGCAGAAAAACCAAGTTTAGCAAGAAATATAGTAAGTGCAATTGGTAATATGAAAAAAGAAGATGGATTCTATTCAAATTCAGAGTATTTAGTATCATGGGCATTTGGTCATTTATTCACTTTAGCTGATATAGAAGATTATCCTGGATATGAATCTGAAGATGGAAAATGGTCATTAAAAAATATACCTTGTTTTCCTGATAAATTTAAATTTAATTTAAAGAAAAATGATAAAAAAGAAGTAGATCCAGGCGTATTAAAACAATTTAATATTATTAGTAATTTGTGTAATCGTGAAGATGTAACAACTATTGTAAATGCAGGAGATGCTGACCGTGAAGGAGAAGTTATTATTAGATTAATAACTGAAAATGCATTAAAGTCAGATAAAGATTTAAGAAGACTATGGTTACCAGATCAAACTAATGAAACCATAAATGAAGCTTTAAAAGAAATGAAAGAAGAAAAAGAATATGATAATCTTGCAAATGAAGGATTTGCAAGAACATATATTGATTGGTTATATGGAGTTAATTTAACAAGATATGCAACTCTTAGAACTGGTACTTTATTAAGAGTAGGTAGAGTAATAATTCCTATTGTTAAAGCTATATATGATCGTGATATGGAAATTAGAAATTTCAAACCATCAACATACTTCGGAATGATTTCTAATGAAATTACAAATGGAGAACCAGTTGAATTAAATAGTAAAGAAAAATTTGAAAAAAATGAAGAAAATAAATGTAAGGATTTATGTTCTAAATACAATGCATCAGATGCAATTGTAACAGATAAAAAAGTAAAAAAAGATACATTAAATCCTGGTAAATTATATTCACTTTCTAAGTTACAAAATGTATTAGGTAAGAAATATAAAATGTCCATGGATAAATCTTTACAAATAGTACAAGGACTATATGAAAAAGGATATTTAACATATCCAAGAACTAATTCTGAATATCTTGCTACAAATGAAAAAGGTAAAGTAAAATCTATTTTAAAATCATTTGAATCTATAGGTTATCCAGTAGAATTTAAAGATAAAAAAACTATCTTTGATGATAGTAAAATAGAATCACATTCAGCATTAACACCAACATATAAAATTCCTAAAAAAGAGAATTTAACACAAGATGAATTTACTGTATATCAAACAGTTGTTAAACGTTTTGTTGCAGTATTCTGTAAAAATGAATGTGTTGTTGAAAAAACTGAAATAAAAATTAAGGTTGGAGAATATGAAGAATTTAATCTTAAAGGTGTATCTATATTAGAACCAGGTTGGACTAAATTTGATGATGCCACTACAAAAGATAAAATACTTCCTAATTTAAATATAGGTGATAAAGTTAATATTAATTTTGTTCCTAAAGAAAAAGAAACAACTCCACCTAAGCATTATACAATTGAAACTTTAAATAATTATCTTAAAAATCCATTTAAGGAAGATAAGAAAAAATTACAAGAAGAACAAGCAGATAATCCTGATGATGTAGATGATACTGAAGATTACAAAGCAATATTTGAAGGCTTAGAATTAGGTACAGAAGCTACTAGAACAGGTATTATTGATAATGCTATAAAATCAAATTATATATCATTAAAAAAAGATGTTTATAATATTTTACCTAATGGTGAATTCTTAATAGAATCATTAGAAAGAATGAAAATATCAATGGATAAATATAAGACATCTGAATTAGGACAAGCATTAAAAAAAGTTTATCATGATGAAATAAAAGTTGAAGATTCAGTTAAACTTGCATGTGATGAAATAAAAGAAGTATTTGATAATAATAAAGATATTCCAATATATTCATCAGTAATAGGTAAATGTCCTAAATGTGGAAATGACTTTATAATGGGTAAATATGGTTATCAATGTAAAGACTATCAAAATTGCAAATTTCATATCTCATATGAAATATGTAATAGAAAGATAGAATTAGAAGAAGTTAAAGTAATTTTAGAGAAAAAAGAATCAGATAAATTAGATAATTTTATATCTAATAAAACAGGTAAACCATTCAGTGCAAAACTAAAGATTGAAGGAGATTCTGTTAAATTTGATTTTAATTAAAAATAGATAATAATGGTATATTATTGTCTATTTTTTTATGTTATAATTATTATGATTATATATAATGGAAAGGTAGTGTGCTATGAGACGTAAAAATGGGTATACATTAACTGAAATTCTAGTCGTAGTACTATTACTTTCTATTGTAGGTGGAATAATTATCTTTAATGTAAATGTTGTATTAAATAATAATAAAACTAAATCTTATGAAAAATATATTGCACAAGTAAAATCATCTGCAGAAACATATGCTTCATTAAATCAAGATGCTATAAATGATTTATATGAAAATAAATCATATACATATGTTAAAGTTGGAGATTTAATTGATCATGGATTCTTAGATGAAAAATTAACTAATCCTTATACTGGTGAAAAAATATCAAGAGAAGAGTTAGTAAAATTAAGTTTATCAACAGAAACTGGAAACTTAACAATTACATATCCAGTTGTAGAAGAAAACAAAGAAGTATTTTTAAGTTCAGTTGTTTTATCAAAAACTGTTGGTAATCAAGTTGATTGTATGGAAGGTATAGGAACCTATACATTAGCTTTATCTGATGAAACAGGTAAATTAATATTAGATAAAAATACTTTAATAAATGATTATAATTTTAGTTGTAAATTACCTGATAATTTTACTAAAACAGCTGGAACTATGAATAATGAAATTGGTTCTACAGAACAAGTTGGTACATATGAAATAACATATAATTGGATTTCTAAATCAGGTACTAAAGGAACAGGAACTAGATTCTTAAAAGTTGTACCAGGAACTATAAAATTAACATACAATGTTGATGTATTAGAAGGTAAACCTGCTGATGCATGGACACCTGCAACTTGTATGGGTACTATTTCAGAAGATGGTATATGTTCCAAAAACATTTTAGTTAATTATAATTACAATACTTTATCTAAACCATATAGAAGAGGATATACTTTATTAGGATGGTATACTGAAAAACAAACAGATCCAGAAAATCCAGGTATAAATGGAAACTTAATAACTGAAAATACAAAAGTATTAAATAAAGAAGATCATACAATATATGCTCATTGGGATAGAAAAAGATATGGTGTTACATTAGATTCAACATTAAATGGTAGACCAGCAATAAGTCCTGGTACTCAAACAGTAACAGCAAAATATAATTTACCATTAGAAGATATAGAAATACCTACAAGATATTTTGATATAGTATTTAATAAAAATGATGTATCTGAATCAAATGGTACAACAGAAGCAACTATATCACATGATAACTTAGTTGCTACATGGGATTTTAAAGGTTATTATTCATCATCAAATGATATGTATATTGATGAAACTGGTAAAGGTATAAAGAACTGGGATATAGATGAAGAAACAATACTTAAAGCAAAATGGGAAAATGGAAGAATAACATTACCAGATGCAAGTAGACCAGGATATACATTTGAAGGATGGTATACAGGAGCAACAGGTGGAGAACTAAGAGATAATGATTATCAATATGAAATGTCAGATGTATTATATGCTCAATGGAAACCAATAACATATGTTGCAAAACTTAATTATAATGACGATGATGGTGGTTCAACAAAAGCAAATGAAACTATTAAACAAATAAATGTAACATTTGATAGTAATTTTGAAAATTTATTTGATGCATCAAGAACAGGATATATGTTTGAAGGATGGTATACAAATGATGGTAGATTAATTGAAAAATCTACACTTGCAACAAATGACTATCAAATAGTTGAAAATGAAGGTATAGAATTAACAGCAAAATGGTCAAAGATAAAATATGCTATTTCACTTGATTTAAATAAACAAGCAGCTATGTCTAGTGATCCAAGTTTAACAGGTTCAAATTTAATTGAAGTAACATTCGATGAAGCTGTTAATAACTTAGAAGTATTAAGTGTTATAGGATGGACATTTGATGGTTGGTATGATTCAGATAATTTAAAAGTATTTAATTCTGATGGATCAATCAATTTTGATACAACAAAA
Organism: uncultured Caryophanales bacterium; assembly: GCA_946615975.1. Lineage (GTDB taxonomy): Bacteria > Bacillota_I > Bacilli_A > RF39 > UBA660 > UBA6985. The sequence goes on along the minus strand of CAMOID010000008.1, from coordinate 27,099 downwards.
TATATTGATTCAAATAGTAGATGGATTTATCCAGATGGATTATCATTATATGCTCATTGGTCACAAAAGAATTATACATTAACATTAGATTTAAATAGACCTACTGCAATGTCTCATACACCAGTATTTAATCCAGATCATAGTAATACATATCAAATGACATATGATTCAACAAATAATAATATTATAGTAACAGGAAATGTTGAAGGATGGACATTTAAAGGTTGGTATGATTCAACTGGAGATATGGTATATGATTCAACAGGTAAATATGTAGAGTCATCAAAGAATTATTTTAAAAATGCTAAATGGCATTACGATAATGATTTAACAATATATGCTCACTGGGAACAAAATAGTTTTATATTATCATTAGATGTTAATAGACCATCTAATATGTCTACAGCTCCATCTATTGAAACAAATACATATATTAATGTATTTGATGATGAGGCAATTAAAACAATCAATGCTGCAAGTACAACAGGATGGACATTTAATGGTTGGTATGATTCAAGTAATGAACTAATATATGATAATGAAGGTAATTATAATCCAGAAGTAACTAAATATATTAATTCAGATGGAAAATGGATATATAGTCAAACTTTAGAATTATATGCTCATTGGACAGCCAACAAATATGAAATAACATTAAATAAACAAAATGGTAGCGGAGGAACTAACAGTGTTACAGCAACATATGATAGTCCAATGCCAGCAATAAATGCTCCAACAAGAGTAGGATATACATACTTAGGATACTATGAAACAGAAACAAATGATGTTAAATACTATGAACCAAGTGGTGCAAGCACAAGAAATTGGAATAAAACTAGTGATGCAACATTATATGCACGTTGGAGTCCAATAACATCTACAGTTACTCTTAATAAAAATGAAGGAACAGGTGGAACTAATAGTGTTACAGCAACATATGATAGTCCAATGCCAGTTATAACTGTTCCAACAAGAGTAGGATATACATTCTTAGGATACTATGAAACAGCCACAAATGATGTTCAATACTACCAAGCAGATGGTACAAGTGCGAGATCATGGAATAAAACCGGTGATACAACATTGTATGCACATTGGAGCCCAATAACATCAAAAGTAACATTTGATAAACAAGGTGGTAAAGGTGGAACTGACAATGTTACAGCAACATATGACAGTGCAATGCCTACAATAACAATACCTAATCGTGCTGGATTAGCTTTTGATGGATATTACACTGAACCTAATGGTGGTTCAAAATACTATCAAGGAAATGGTACAAGTGCAAGTAATTGGAATAGAACAAGTGATACCACATTACATGCACATTGGTCTGGACTTCCATATTTCTTTGGTGTTGAGAATGCTTTGACAGCAGAAAATGCAAACAAAGAAGCTCAAACTGCAAGAAACCAAGGATATACAGCAACTTCTTATGATTCTGCATTCTCATATTGGGATCTAAATGCACCAGGTTCTAATGGAGTTAGATTGGTAACACCAGTAAGTTCATATGCAGTATTCCCAGAAGGAAGAGAAGACTACCAAGGAAGCAATGCTAGAAATAGTGCACACTATTACATTGATCATAATGATAACGTGATAGGATGGGATTACAATGCTAATGCTATGATTGTTGAACCTGGAGAAACTGTTAATTTTAGATATTCGTTCCAAACAAATTGCCAAGATAATAATGCAGAAAACGTACCTCTTTGTTCTGATGTAACTCAATATTTAGCATCAGTTGATTTATTTGATAATGATAACAATACATTGAATCATTGGCAAAGTGAACGTTATGATTCAGGACGTAGAATTGATATTGATGTTTCTTGGACAAATGATCGTGAAACAGCAATTCAAGTTAATCCAAGAGGACATATAGAATTACAAAATAATTCTACAGAAGTTTTATCAACAAGTATTTATGTTTATTGTTATAAATAAGTAAAAGACACGTGAAATCACGTGTCTTTTATTATATTTTGAAACTATATCATGTTATAATTATTTCATGAAGGTGATATTATGTGTGGAATAACTGGTTTTATTTCAAAACAATCAGAAAAAGATAAAGAAAAAGTTATAAAAAAGATGGCTGATAGAATTAAACATAGAGGACCAGATGGAGAAGGTTATTATGTTGATTCTTATATAGCTTTAGGACATAGAAGACTTTCTATTATAGATATTAAAGGTGGATCTCAACCAATGTATTCTACTGATAAAAAATTAGTAGTTATATTTAATGGAGAAATCTATAATTATAAAGAATTAAAAGAAGAATTAAAAGATTATAAATTTCAATCTAAATCAGATACAGAAGTATTATTAGCTGGATATAAAAAATGGGGTAAAAACTTACCTAAACATTTAAGAGGTATGTTTGCTTTTGCTATATATGATATAGATAATAAAGAAGTATTTATAGCAAGAGATCACTTTGGTATTAAACCATTATATTATTATCAAAACAATGGTACATTCATGTTTGCATCTGAAATTAAATCATTCTTAGAACATCCTGATTTTGATAAAGTATTAAATGAAGATATTATTCCAGGATATATGACTTTCTCATTTACTCCAACAACAGAAACTTTCTTTAAAGGAGTTAAGAGATTAGATGCAGGATGTTCATTAACATATAAAGATGAACATATAGAAATTGAAAGATATTACAAATTAGATTTTGAAATACATAAAGAAGATTATGATGATACAGTAACTAAGATAGAAGATGCTATGAAAGATTCAGTTGAACATCATATGATAGCGGATGTTGAAGTTGGTTCTTTCTTATCAGGTGGAGTAGATTCAAACTATTTAGTTACACTTGCTCATCCTGATAAAACATATACAGTTGGATATCAAGAAGAAAGATATTCAGAAATAGACAATGCTAAAGATTTAGCTAATAAATTAGGTATAAAGAATGTAGCTCATAAAATAACAAAAGAAGAATATTTTAAAGCTATAGATAAAGTTTTATATCATATGGATGAACCTACATCAGATCCAGCAATTGTATCTTTATATTTTGTATCACAATTAGCTGCTAAAGATGTAAAAGTTGTATTATCAGGTGAAGGATCAGATGAATTCTTTGGAGGATATAATACATATTTAGATGGTAATAATAAAGCATCTAGAATATATAATAAAATACCATATTTCTTAAGACATGGATTAGCATGTGCATTAAAACATACAGGTCCATTTAGAGGAAGAAACTTCTTAGTAAGAAGAGGATTACCTTTAGAAGATTACTATGTTGGTATTAATAGAGTTTATGATGATTCAGAAATAAAGAAATACTATAAACTTCCAATTAAATTAACTAATAAAGAAATTACATCATCTGTATATGATGATTATAAAGGTGAATCAGATTTAGTTAAAATGCAAGCAATTGATATTAACTATTGGCTAGTAAAAGATATTCTACATAAAGGTGATAGAATGACAATGGCTAATTCACTAGAATCAAGAGTTCCATTTACAGATAGATGTGTATTCTCAATTGCATCTACATTACCATTAGAATATAAAGTAACACCACAAGCTACAAAAGTAGCACTTCGTGATGCAGCTAAAAAAGTTATTCCAAATGATGCTTATAGTAGAAAAAAATTAGGTTTCCCAGTTCCAGTTAGAGATTGGATGAGAGATGATGATGTATACAATGATATTAAGAATGAATTTGAAAAACCAATAGCTAATAAGTACTTTAATACAAAAAGATTAATTAAGTTATTAGATGATCATAAGAATAGAAAACATGATAATTATAGAAAAGTATGGAATATCTATATTTTCTTAAAATGGTATGACAGATTCTTTGTAAAGGAAAGTTAAAAACGAGTAAAATTTTACTCGTTTTATATTGACTTATTATATATATGTTGGTACAATATAATTGCTTAGTATAGAATTGTAGCCAAGCTATTATTTATTTGAAGACTTCTATTTTTTAGAACTCTTCATGATTTTGTACTTTATTTGTCAAAAGTACATATTTATTTTTGAAGTAAGCTTACTTTAAGTAAGAAACTTCCTTATGTAGATTTAACAAGAACTACATTTAATTGGCTCCTATATTTAGAAGATGTTCTTTATTATTTTAAGCAGACTTGTTATCTTGCTTATATATTAAATGAACGTTTCCTAAAAAATTCGTGAATACTAGGGCTGTGTATTATGGGTATTTATTTATTCTTTTATGCAGTCTTGGTTATAACCGCGACTAAGTGAACACGTGTGACGAGAAAGAAAACTCATAAAGGTTATAAGGTTATTGTGGTGACTGATAATCAACACAAAAGCCTATTCTAAAACTCTAAGAGGCGATAGTTTATCAGGCTATCGTCTTTTTGATTGTTTACAATTATAAATATCTAATATATAATTATATATAGAATAGGAAGTGGATTTATGAAGATGAATATCAGAAATAGTATAGGCTTTGGTATTACATTTTTATTAGTGATAGTAGTATGTATTTCATTTATTGTTAGTTCAGTAACAAACTTTGATTCAGGTACAAAAAAATACTTTAATAATGATAGTATTGTATTAGAAAATGAACTATCAGATATACTAAATAAACAAATGGATTGTGATAATATTATTGATGGAATTATATCTAATATTAAAAAATATGATATGAATGATCCATTAATACTTAAGAATCCATATAAAATTAATCCACTTAGTGCTTTAATCTTCTTTTATACAGAAGATGAATTAGAAGTAGATGTTTATATTAATGATGGATATATGTCTACAGTAAAAGCTTCTAAAGAACATATAATACCAATATATGGTTTAGAAAATAACAGAGACAATATAGTAAGATTAGACTTTGAAAATGGTACAACAAGAACTTTTGCTATTAAAACAGAATTATATAATGATTATACTGAAGAATATGATTTAAAGAATTCAATGGATGGATCTCAATTCACATTCTTAGTAGGAGATAGAAATAATGTAGAATCTAAATTAAGAGGATTTGATCCTAAAGGTAATTTAACTTTCTATTTTAATTTAGATTATATTACAGGTGCTTTATTACATACTAATTCAGTATATGTTGGTTATAATTCAAAATATACAAAGAATAATGATATTCCTGAATTAAAAATAGAATTAGATTATTTAGGAAAGATTATTTCTATATCTACCGATACATCTGATTTAATTACTAAATCAAATGTTAATTTAGCTAATATTGATTATATTGCTATAAATCATAATGTATATCAAGATAATATAGAAAATTATAAAGTTACACCAGTTGTTGATAATAATCCAACTACTGAAACAGGAGTAACATCAGTTGATGAATTAGCATTAATGTTAGAAAATTCAAGTGAATTTAATCTTCCATATGTACTTTCTATAAATGGTAGATATTTAACATATGACTTTAAAGGCAATCAAGATGTTATGTTATTATTAATTAATCAAAAAGGTAATGTTTATACATATAATGTTGATGATACAAGAATAATTAAATTACCAGATAATGGTGAATATTCTGTATATGCTAAAGTAGCAAATAAGTATTACACATTAAATACTATATTAAGTAAATAAAAAAGAGAATTATTTCTCTTTTTTTATTGAATAAATCTTATAAAAATAGTAATATAATTAGTCATAAAGGTTGTGGTAATATGGCTAATCTAGGTTTTTCAGCACCAAATGATATGGCAGCTATTTTATGTGAAAGAATTGATAATGGAAATAATACTTATACTTTAATCCCAAATTCAATTTCATTTGGTAGAGTAGAAGATGATAAATTTTATCCAGAAGATAATTCTCCAGCATTACCTAATATAGAAGATGCTAAATCATTAACTAATCCTGAATTAAAAACATTCTATGTATTTGCTAGACCAATAAGTGAATTACAAAATATTTATAATGCTACTAATTTAACCATGTTAGCGGTTGACTATTATACAGATGTTAAAAAAAGAGTAATACTTGCAATAAACGAAGATGGATATGTTCAAGTAGTATCTGATGAATTAGATAATTTTATGGGAGATATTTTTGTAGAACAACAAGTAGCAACTAAAGAATCAGGAGTATCATATACAACGCCTCAAGGTAAAGTATTACCAAATGTTATAACTTCACCAAGTGGAGAAATTGATTTAACACACATAGATAACTTTGCAATGGAAAAATACTTAAAAGAAAGAATATTTGAAAATGATGATATTATTGAAGATATTTGTACAACTATTGCAATGAATTATTCAGCTAAAGATCCTAGTCAAGTAGAAGCTTTATTATCAGTTGGACCTACAGGATCTGGTAAATCAGAAACATATAATCTTATATCTCAATATTTAGGAGTACCACTTACAATATATGATTGTACTTCATTAACTGCTGCAGGATATGTTGGTAAAGATATAGAAGATGTTTTAAAGAAAGTTTATATTAATTCTGGTGGAGATAGAGAAAAAGCAGAAAAATCAATTTTGGTGTTTGATGAATTTGATAAATTAGCTAAACGTGGATCAGATGTTAAAGATGAACAAGTACAAAATGCTTTATTAAAAGTATTAGATGGACATAAATATACAGTTAGTTTAGAAAAGAATGGTGGTAAATCAGTTGAATTAGATACATCATTCATGACTATAGCAGCATGTGGAGCTTTCCCAGATATATTTGATAAGAAAAAGAAAGCATCTCAACCATTAGGCTTTACTACTGGTGAGAAAAAAGATGAAACTACAGATTTATTAAGTGTAACAACAGAAGAATTAGTTAAATTTGGTATGTTAGCTGAATTAATTGGTAGATTTGATGATCCACTTGTTTATAAGGAATTAACTAGAGATGATTTAAGAAGAATCTTAACTGAATCAAAAAATAGTTTCTTACTATTAAAAGCAAATAGATTTTTAACTCAATTTAATACTGAATTAACATGGGATGATACTTATCTAGATGCTATTATAGAAGAAGCAATTAAGAAAAAAACTGGTGGAAGAAGTTTAAAGAAAACTATAGCATCATCACTTAAGAAATGTGATCGTGAATTATTAGCTTTAAGAAATCAAGAAGGAGATAAACCTAGAGTATTAAAGCTTACTGCAGATACAGTTAAAAATAATAGAAGATTTACTATTGAGTAAATCTTTTTTATTGACTAGATTACAACAAATATATTAAGATATTAAAGGAAAGAGGGTAATACCTATGGGTAGAGCTTACGAAGTAAGAAAAGCAAGTATACAAAAAAATGGAGCTATTAAAGCTAAATTATATTCTACATGTGCAAAAGAAATCTATTTAGCTGCAAAAGGTAATCCAGAAATTGAAACTAATGTAACTTTAAGAAGAGTAGTAGATAAATATAAACATCAATCAGTTCCAATGGATATTATCAATAGAGCTATTGATAAAGCTAAAGGAAACGATGATACTAACTATATTGAAAATACATATGAAGGATTTGGTCCTGGACAAAGTACATTTATATTAACTACATTAACTGACAATGTTAATAGAACAGTTGCATATGTTAGAGAAGTATTTAATAAAATAAATAAAAGTATGGGTGTAACAAATTCAGTTTCATATAACTATGATCATGAATCATTAATTGGATTTAAATCTGATTCAGGTGATGATATCATGTTAGCATTATTAGATGCAGGTATTGAAATAATTGATTTAGAATCAGAAGATGGTGAAGTATTAATTACATGTAATCCAAAAGATGATTCTAGAGTAAAAGAAGTAGTTGAAACTGTAGTACCTGGAGTAGAATATACAATTGATGAAATTGGTTGGTATCCAAAAGAAAAAATTAAACTTGAAGGCGAAGAATTAGAACAATTCAAAATGGCTTTAGATAAATTTGAAAATATTGATGATATTACAAATATTTATCATAACGTAGATTTAGGAGAATAAAAAATATTCTTCTTTTTTCTTTTATTTTTCACAAAAATAAAGTAATATAAAACATGTAAGAGGTGATGTTATGCGATTATTAATATGCGATGATGAAGAGTTAATAAGAGATTTAATTAAAGATTATGCAGATATAGAAGGTTATACGTGTGATTTAGCATGTGATGGTTCTGAAGCTTTAGAAAAAGTAGAAGAAAACAAATATGATCTTATTATCATGGATATCATGATGCCTAATATGGATGGATATACATGTGTAAAAGGTATAAGAGAAATATGTGATACACCAGTTATAATGTTATCTGCAAGAGTAGATGAAGTAGATAAATTAAAAGGCTTTGATTTAGGAATAGATGACTATGTAACTAAACCATTTAGTCCAAAAGAATTAATGGCACGTATCAAAGCACATACTAAGAGAACTGTTGGTGGAGAAGTACTAACAGTAGGTAATATTGTATTAAATAATAAATCTCATACAGTTACTATTGATGGAGAAGAAGTAGAAGTAACAAGTACTCAATTTGATTTGTTATCTTTATTCTTAAATAATCAAGGAGTTGCTTTATCAAGAGAAAAGATAATTGAATGTATATTTGGATATGAATATGAAGCTGATGATAGAACTATAGATGCTCATATTAAATTATTAAGAAAAAAACTTGGTAAATACAGTGAATCTATAAAAACTGTTAGAAAAATAGGTTATAAATTTGTATATGAAACAACATAGTTTAACAGGTAGAACATTAATAACATTCGTATCTTTTGCCTTAACAATTATTACTTTACTATGGTTCTTTCAAGTACATTTTTTTCATATAAACTATGAGAAATATCAAATTCATACAATAACAGACTCTGCAGAAAAAATAAAAAATACACCTCTTGAAGAAATTGATGAAACATTAGAATCATTAGCGTATGATAATAATATATGTGCTCAATATATATCTGGAAAAGAAATAACAAACTATAATACAAGAAATAAAAACTGTATATTAGAAAATAAAAATATAAATAATATAAAATTTGATATATTTAAAAATCATCAACAATTTATTAAATTACAAGGTCCAGATGGAGCTAAAGCTATAATATATGCTGTTGATTTAGGTAATGAAAAATATGTATTTTTTAATACAACTCTTGAAGATTTATCAATAGCTACTAAATTACTAGAAAATCAAATGATATATATTTCTATATTTATTATTGCTTTAGCGGTAATATTAGCAATATTTATATCTAAACAATTTAATAAACCAATTTTAAGTATTACTAATAAAGCTGGAGAAATGGCTAAAGGTAATTATGATATAAAATTTGATGATAGCAATGTATGTGAATTAACTGAATTATCAAATGTATTATCAGTTGCAGCAAGTGAAATGAAGCAAACTGATGAATTAAGAAGAGATTTATTAGCAAATGTATCTCATGATCTTAAAACACCTTTAACAATGATTAAAGCATATGCAGAAAAGATAAGAGATATATCATATAAAAATGATGAAAAAAGAAATAAAGATTTATCTGTAATAATTGATGAATCAGATAGATTAAACGGATTAGTAAATGATTTAGTAGAAATGTCTAAGATAGATGCTAAAAAAGCTTCATTAAACAAGACTAAATATGACTTAAGAGATGAAATAAATGAAGTAATGAAAAGATATGATCTAATTAAAGAAAAAGATGGATATATTATTAATTTAAATCTTCCAGATAAAGAGCTTACCGTAGAAGCAGATAGAAAGAGATTAGATCAAGTATTCTATAATTTAATTAATAATTCTATAGAACATTCTGGAGAAGATAAAAGAGTAGATATAGATGTTAAATTAAGAAAAGATATTATTACAGTTAAAATTAAAAACTATGGTAAACCAATAAAAAAAGAAGAAATACCATTAGTATGGACAAGATATTATACAAAAGAAAAGAATCATAAGAGAAATACTATAGGATCTGGTATAGGATTATCTATTGTAAAAGATGTATTTGATCTTCATGGTATCAAATATGGTGTAGAATCAGATGAAAAAAACGGTACAGTTTTCTCATTTGTGTTGGATAAATGTAAAAAATAGGCAATTGTGAACGAATTTTCACATAATTTTCACATTTCTATACAGATAGTATGATAATATGTTAATGTGAAAAAGGAAGCAATATAAAAAAATCCTATAAAAATAAACATATAAACTCAAACTCACATATTAAAAGATTCCTTTTTCAATAATAAAATTTTTTTATCGAAGAGGTTGCAGAAATGCAGCTTTTTTTGTGCCATTTTTTATTCTATTTTTATGCGTTTTTATTGATATTTGATAACACAAGTGATAAAATTAAATTAGTTAGAGTAGTGAAGGAGATATGGTATATGAACAATGGTAAAGGTAATATGATTCTACTTACTATTATATGCATTGCAACTTTACTTGTTGCTGTTGTTGGTGCTACATTTGCTTACTTCAATATTGCTATGAAGGAAGGAAACACTTCTAAGACAATTGAAGTAACTGGAGGAACATTATCAACTGAATATAATGGTAATGCTAAAATTTCAAATGCTAATTTTACTGCAGGAGATGTAGTTGGTGAAAAGTCATTCACAATTACAGGTGTTGTAACTGGATCATCAAATTTAAATTATGAAGCTGATTTAGTAGTTACTAATAATACATATGCTGATGATGCATTAGTATATACATTAGTATCAACAAACACTTCAAATAATGGAGTAGTAATGGTTTCTACTTCTGAACCTGTTGCAATTAAGTCAGGAGCTTCAACTATAGTATTAGGAACTGGAACATTTGCTGGACCTACATCTACAGGAGCAACTCATACATATGCAGTTAAAGTTGACTGTGTAAGTGATGAAGCAACTGCTGAAGAAAAAACATTTGATGCTACTATTACAGTAGGACAAAAGAAATAAGATATTAAGGAAGAAGAAATTCTTCCTTTTAATTTGCCCTCAAATGGATATTCGTGTATAATACCCACTTGTTTTGGGGTTGATTATATGGAAATAAAATTATTGGATCAAAAAGAAATTTTATCAGAAGTAGATCTAATCTTTTTTATGTAAACTCTTATCTTTAAAGAGTTTGTTTTGTTGAAAAGGTAGTAGATAATCTATATAATTTAAGATAGGAGGCTACTAATATGGCTAAGAAAAAAGATAATAAAAAGTTATATCAAACTATTAGTACAATATTTTCTTATGTTGCATTAGTGGTTTTATTTATAGTTGCAAGTTTCTTATTATTTTATATAGCTTCAAGCTTAATAGCTAAAATATCACATAAGAAACCAATACTATCATTATTTACAATTGTTTCTCCATCAATGGAACCAACAATCATGGTATATGATGTTATAGTAGATACTAGAGTTAAAAATGAAGATTTATTAAAAGAGGGAGATATAATTACATTTTATTCTTCTTCTATAGATACTGGTAATTTTACTGTAACCCATAGAATAGATCATATAATTGAAGTAGATGGTGAAAAAAGATATATAACAAAAGGTGATAATAATCAAAATGTTGATGCGGGTTATATTACTTTTAATGATATAGTAGGTAAACAAAAATTTAAGATAAATGGATTAGGAAAGATACAGGTATTTATAGCTTCTAAATATGGATGGTTAATAATTATATTAATACCTGCATTAATAATAATTCTAATGGATATCTTTAAATTAAAGAAAATATATAATGTTAAAAGAAATTTAGAAACTATACCAGAAGTAAAGAAATTAAGTAGAGTAAGAGAAACAGAAGAAAATAAAAAAATAAGAACTCTAACATCTAAAGCTTCAAGGATTAATAAAAAGAATAAGAGACCTTAATATAAGGTCTTTTAATTTGCGAAAAAGGCACTTTTTTGCTATAATATGCAACTAACAAAGAGGGGGTAGTTTATATGGATATTTATGAATCAGATGTAGAACCATTTAGAAAGAAATTATTAATGTTTGGTATATTAGTTGCACTAGGAGTAGGTGCAGTTAATTCTCATGAACAAGATGTTCAAACTACAAAACAACAAATAGAAGTAGATAGAGAAGAAGTACCATATTCAGTAGTTAAATTAAATGATAAGTATTTGATTGTTGATACTGCAAATTATGAATATTTAATGTTAGATGATGCTGATACAATTATGATTACAGATTTAGAAGGTAATACAATTATTACTGATAAAAACAATTTAACTCAAATAGGAAAATATGCTTCATTAGAAGAAGCTCAAACAGTATCAGGTATAACAGTATCTTCATTAGAAGAAAAAGGTTCAGGAATATCTTATAATTAGTTATTCTATAATTTGCGAAAATAACAAATTTATTGTATAATAACAAACCATCAAAAGGGGAAAATGGTTGATATGAAAAATGAAGTTAAGAAATTAGTTATAAGTGTCATTATAACTGCAGCTATAGCTTTAGGTACTATACCTATTTGGAATATAGCTAATGCTAATAATGGTTTATCACTAGCAAGTTTATATACAAATATGAATATGTCTGTTAATATTGGTAGATTTCCATCATTATTAATTATTGATGATACTCAAGCTTTAGAAAATATTAAAGCTACTCCAATACAAATTAGAAATCAAAATAGTGTTGAAAAAGATTATAATTTATATTTCTTTATAGATAAGAAAACTACAATAGATAAAAATCTATTAAGAGTTTCTATAGGTAATGAAATATTTAAATTAAATGAAATGGAATGTATTGAAGATGATTCAGGATATTATTATTTAGTACATTCAAATACAATTGATAAATATTCAAATGAAGATTTAGAAGCAAGAATTTGGTTAACTGAAGAAGCATCAGATATTGATAATGATGCTAAATTAGTAACAAACTTTGTAACTAATATTTAGAATGTTCTTTTTGAACATTCTTTTTTTATTGAAATTATTATTCTTAATGTATTATAATGTAGTTATAGAAATACACTTATGATTCGGGGGGATGATAATGTACGAAGAGAAGAAGTATTCTATCAATTGGTTGAAAATTTTTGTAACTGTTATTATTGGTTTTTTAGTTATAATCCTATCAGTTAAGTTAGTTACAATGATCTTTAAGAGTGTAGAAAATACATCATCTTCAAAGACAATGGAAACTAATCTTAAATTAATGAATGATGTAGCTAAATCATACTTTACTGGTGAAAACTTACCAGAAAAAGTAGGAGACTCAGCAAGAGTATCATTACAAGATTTAGTTAATGCTGGAAAGGTATCTCCAATTAAAGATAAAAATGGAGAAGAATGTAATTTAGAAGAATCTTATATTGAAGCAACAAGATTAGAAACAGAATATCAATTAAAATCTTATTTAGCTTGTAAAAATGAATCAGATTATCTAAATACATTTATGGAAGATGCTGAAAAACTTATAATTATTAAACCAGAAACAACAACTACAACAACAGTTGAAGAAAAGACAACAACAACTACAACAGTAGCTCCTACAAAAGTAAGAACTACAACTAAAGTAGTTACTACAACAGCAACATATTATACTGTATCATTTAATTCAAATGGAGGTTCATTCATTGAACCTATAAGAGTTAAACTAGGAAGTGTACCTAGTTATCCAACTCCAGTTAGAGAAGGATATACATTCGTTGGTTGGTATTCAAACGGTTCTAAGTTTGATACTACATCAGGAATATATGGTGATAAAGTATTAGTTGCTAAGTGGACTAAATAGTGTATTCAATAAAAAAACTCAGATTTAATTATCTGAGTTTTTATTTTTCTTATCTTCTTTTTTAGCTTTTTCGTATTCTTCACCAACTGGGAAGTATTTAATTATATAAGGATCTTCTTTAGTACCAGTTCCTGATTTATATAATACGTTTGAAGATATATTAAATACTGGATAAACATTTTTAGTTGAACTACAAATCTTTAAATCACATGTTCCATTTAATTGGAATGCTTTATAGTTTGTTTCAGCATCAGCTGTAATTGTCCATCCATGAATTGTTTTATCACCTAACCAGTTATAGTTTAAACAACTACTACTATCAGGTAATTCGCATTCTTTATCAAGAGATGCTTGTAAATATTCATATACAGCAAATGAACCTAATTGAGTTCTAACTGTTTGACTACATTCTGTAGAACCATCTTTAGTTGTATCAGCAGCACTTCTCTTACCAATACATAATGATTGAGTAGTGATGTATGATTTTAACTTATCAGTTTGGTCATTATAAACTTCGATTAATCTTTCATTTATTCTTGAATTAATATCGTTATAAATATAATCATTTATACCATTGTTATTTTTTTGTTCGATGTTGTATCTATCATCCCATCTTACATTATTAACTGCTTTAGCAGTTGTAAGTCTAATAGTACCATCATCATTTATTCTTACTATTCTATATAAGTTTTCATCAATTTGAAGATAATTGTTTTCAACTTCACCACGTTCAACATATGTATTACCCATAGCATATAATCCAACACTAGTTTCAACAAGTTGATCTTCAATTAACTTATCTCTTAATGTTATACTTGTTACATTATTATCTTTTTTATCTGACTTACATTCAATTAATGGAGTATATAAGTAATGTCCATTATTGTTTTCAATAACAACTTCACCAGAACATTTAATTGATTCATCATTAAATGCTTCAGTTGGTTCACTCATATATCCTGCTTCAATTAACTTCTTTAATGTAATAGAAGTAGTAGAACCATCATCTTGAGGTAAATCATCTTGATTTTCTTTCTTTTGATAATATTTGTATGCATATTGTACCATGTCAGTTCTTATAGTTTTTATCTTAGATGAAGAACCACCTTTAGAACAACTTGCAAATAAGAATAAAATAACAATTATACCAACGAATATACCGATTATTAATCCTAGTTTTTTTAATAACTTAGGACTCATTTATTAAATCACTTCCATTCACTTAAAGTATATCAAATAAATAGTATTATATTCAATCTTTATTTATATACCTTAACACATATAAGTAACGATTCTATAGTACTTTTTTATATAAAAGTGTAAAGTTATAGTATGATTCATTGAAAAAATATAAAAATAGTTTAAAATAAGTAATACTTTTATATTTTTCGTTTTTAAAGAAAAATTATAAAAAGTAATATATCTTAATTGAATATAATCTTTACTCATGATAAAATTAATTAGAGTAGGAGTTGGTTAAAGTGTTAGAATTCATAATAGCACATTACATAATATTCATAGTAATTGGAATTGTATTATTATTAGGCCTTTTTGGGTATATCATGGATAGAAGAAAATATAAAGAATATCGTGATGAAATACTTAAAGATACAGCTCTTGAAGACTCTTTAATGAGTCAACCTGAATTAAGTAATGTAGCAAAACATACACCAACTAAAAAATAGGAAAGGAAGAGGATAATATGACATTAACAGCAGTATGGAATATAGTCACAAAATTATTAGATATTATTGTTATCTGGATTCTATTCTATATTATATTTAAAAACATTAAAAACAACGTAAAAATGGTACTTATTTTTAAAGGTATCATAATAATTATTTTAATTAAGATTCTATCAAGTGTATTAAATTTATATACAGTAGGAGTTTTACTAGAATATGTTATTTCTTGGGGACCTATTGCACTAATTGTAATATTCCAACCAGAAATAAGAAATATACTAGAACAAGTTGGTAGAACACAATTGTTAGGAAGACATAAAGTATTAACAATTGATGAAAGAGAAAAAGTAGTATTTGAAATTATGAATGCAGTAGAACATCTTAAGAAAGATAAAACTGGTGCATTAATAGTTATTGAAAGAGATATGTCTTTACAAGAATATATCGCTCCAACTACAAAATTATATGCAGATATTTCTAGTCAATTACTAGAAGCTATTTTCTTACCACCAAACCCATTACATGATGGTGGTGTAATTATTCAAGGTGATAAAGTAACATGTGCTGGTGCAGTATTTAAAACAAGTATGAATCCAAATGTTAATAAGAAATTAGGTACTCGTCATAGAGCAGCATTAGGTGTTGCAGAAGAAACAGATGCTATTGCATTAGTTGTATCTGAAGAAACTGGTAGAATTTCTATCGCATGTGATAATTACTTACATTATAATTTAACTCTAGAAGAATTTAGAGAAAGATTATTAGAAGAATTAAAACCAAAGAACGATGTATTCTATGATGCTGAAGGTGAGGAAGGTGAAGGATATGAAAATAATTAAAAAGATATTCAAACCATTCCTAGCATTATTTAAAATACTATATAAAGTAGTAGATAAAATAATTGTTACTCCATTAAGTAGATTAGTTTATAGAGTAAATGACTTTATGAAAAGTCATGGAACTGGTATTGAAAGAATATTAAATAGACCAAATGCACTTATTATTATTTCACTTATATGTGCAATAGTAATGTTTGTACTTGTAGATCAAAAAGTTATATCTTTAACTGAAAAAGAAGCTGAAGTATTAACTGGACAACCAATTAATATTGTTTATAACAAAGAAGCTTATGTAGTTGAAGGTGTTCCTGAAACAGTAGATATTACATTAATTGGATCTAAATCAACTGTATATCTTGCAACTCAATTAGGAGATCAAGAAGTTACATTAGATTTATCTAAATATGGACCTGGTACTTGGAAGGTTAAATTAAAATATAACCATTCAGTTAACAATGTTTCATATAAGTTAGACCCAAGTACAATTACAGTTAAGATATCTGAAAAGGTAAGTAAGACTTCAAGTTTAACTTATAACTTATTAAATGAAAATTCATTAGATAGTAAATTATCTATTTCTAATGTAGAACTTGATAATAATAAAGTTATTGTTAAGAGTTCACAAGAAATATTAAATAAAGTAGCAGTAGTTAAAGCATTAGTAGATGCATCAGATATTACATTAAAAGAATCTGGTGAATATACAATAGATAATGCTCCACTAGTTGCATATGATTCAAATGGTAAACTATTAGACAATGTAGAAATGGTACCTTCAAGTGTATCTGCTAAAGTTACAATTGATTCATATCATGCTACTAAAGATGTTAAAGTAGTAACAAATGGAACTATGGCATCTGGTAAAGCTATTTCATCATTATCTGCTTCAGTTAAGACTGTTGAAGTATATGGTGATAAGGCAACAGTAGATGCATTACAATATGTTGAAGCTCCTGTAAATGTTGAAGGACTTGATGGAGATAAGACATTATCAGTTAACTTAACTCAACCAGTTGGTATTAGATATATGTCTGATACAAAAGCTAATGTTGAAGTTAAAGTTGGAGCTGAAGCTCAAAAGACAGTAACTGGTGTACAAGTTAGAACAACTAACTTAGCATCTGGATATGTAGCAAATGCTGCAACTGCAGATGACCAATACATCGAAGTAATTGTTAAGGGTGTTGAAGGTGTTATAAATGGAATTGAAGCTTCTGATATAACAGCATATGTTGATTTATCAGGATTAAAGAATGGTACACATACTGTTCCAGTTAAAGTATCAGTAAACGATTCATTAATAACTGCTCAAACAGCTAAGACAGAAATTACTGTTAAGATTACTGAACAAAAGTAATGTAAATTAAAATTAAAAAAGTAGTTAAAATTAACTACTTTTTTTTATTTAATGTTATTCTATTGTTATAAGAAGGTGGTAAAGTGAAAAAAGGTTTTACTCTAATAGAACTATTAGCAAGTATTATCATAATTGGTTTATTATTAATTATCACAATACCATCATATATTTATATATATAATTCTTCAAAACAAACAGCATATAATAATAAAATAAATAGTCTAAAAATAAATTCGTTAAGATATGCTGAAAAAATAAAAGATGAAGTACAAGCTGATACATGTATAAATGTTCAAATAAAAGAATTAATAAAAAAAGGATATATTAAATCAGATTATAAAACTAAAGATGCATTAGAAAATCCTTATACTAAGAATGAATTAGAAGAAAATCTATCTGTATGTTATTGTAAATCTGATAATGAATTAAAAGCTTTCTATGCTGATCAATTTGTAAATACTAAATCATATGTTAAAGGTGATCAAGTAAAATATAATGATAAGATATATGAATGTATGTCATCTTATAGTTACAATGGAATATTAGCTGATATGGAAAATAACAAAGATAAAAAAACAACAGATGGATATGATGAAACAGGTAAAGAAAGATTTAAAAATGCTGATTGCCAAGGTTATTACAATGGTGAAATAAACTTATGTATATCAAATGGAACATCACTTACAAGTGATTATTTAATAAATCATTTCTTTAAATTAGTAGAATGTTAAGCGGTACTATTGTATCGCCTTTTTATTGAAAAAATATGTGTTTTCAACTATAATTTTGTAAAGGACTGATACTATGAATAAAATAGTTATGTTAGTTTTAGATGGGTTCGGCTATCGCGAAGAAGAAGCAGGAAATGCTATTAAATTAGCTCATATGGATAATTATGAAGAACTATTAGAAGAATATCCACATTCTGTTTTGTCAGCAACAGGTGATGAAATTGGATTACCTGATGATACGACAGCTGACTGTGAAGTTGGACATCTAACAATTGGAGCAGGAAAGAAAATTAAGCAAGATATTACATTATGTAATGAAGTACTAGGAAGTACTATGATTGAAAAGAATGCTAATCTTATTAATTTTTTAACTGAATTAGAAGAAAAACAAGGTACACTTCATTTAATGGGAATGGTATCAGATGGATGTGTACATTCAGATATTACATATATGAAAAACTTCATAACACATTTAAAAAACTTAGGTGTTAAAAAATTATATTTTCATGCTATTACAGATGGAAAAGATGTACCTAAAGATTCTGCTATACAATACTTAGAAGAATTAGAAAATGTTATGAAAGAAGTTAAACTAGGTAAAATAGCAACTATATGTGGTAGATCATTTGCTATGGATAGAGATAATAAATGGGATAAAGTTAAAATATATACAGATCTTATCTTTAAGGGAAGTGGAGTAACTATTAAAAATTATTCTGCTGGTATCCGAGCATGTTATAAAAAAGAAGTATATGATGAAAATATACCTCCAATATTATTAGATGAAAAAGGTATTATCTCTAATAATGATGGAATTATTTGGTTAAATTATAGAATTGATAGATCTAGAGAATTATTATCAATTCTAACAGATCCTAATTTTAATCTATTTAGAACTAATAGACCAAATAATTTAAGTGTACAAACTTTATTACCAATTAATAATATGGATATTGATTATATGTTAGAAAACAATGAAGATGTATATGCTTTACCATCTTATTTAGATGATTTAGGTATAAAACAAGCAAGAATAGCTTCATCAGAAAAATTCTCTCATTTAACATATTTTATGAATGGAGAAGAAAATAAGAAATTACAACACTGTGATGATTATATGATTCCATCAGGTGGAAGATATAGATATGATGAAGATCCAACATTAACAATAGATGATATTATTAAACAAACTATTAGATGTATGGAAAAAGATTATGAATTAATTACTGTTAATATTTGTAATCCTGATATTTTAGGACATTCAGGTAACTTAGATAAAACAGTTGAATGTTTAAAAAAAATAGATGATTCATTAGAAGAATTATTTGAAGCTGCTGATGATAATTTCTATAAAATAATACTAACATCTGATCATGGTAATGTTGATGAAATGTTAGATGCAGAAGGAAATCCAGTTAAATCACATAGTATGAATCCAGTTCCTTTTGTAATAAGAGATAAAAAAGTTAATTTAAGACATAGAGGAGATTTAACTAATATTGCTCCAACTATACTTAAGTATATGGATATAGCAATACCAGAAGAAATGAAAGATACTAGAGTATTGTTATTAGACGAAGAATAAAAAGGAAGATGATAAAATGAAATTTGATGAAAGTGTATTAAGAGAAGCAGACATACGTGGTGTATATCCAGATCAATTGAATTCGGAATTTGCTAATCGTTTAGGTAAAGTATTTGGTACATATGTAAGAAAAAACAAAGCTGATTACTGTGTTGTAGGACATGATAATAGATTTGGTGGACCAGATTTAACAAAGAATCTAATTGAAGGATTATTATCTACAGGAGTAAATGTTATATATATTGGTTTAGTAACAACTCCTATGTTAAATTATGCTTCACGTAGATTAGGAATAGACTATGGTATATGTGTAACTGCATCTCATAATCCTAAAAATGACAATGGTTTTAAATTATTTGGTAAATACGCCTTACATTGTTCACATGAAGATTTAGATTTCATTTATAATGCACTTAAAGATCCAAATTTCAAAATTAAAAAAGGTGATGGAGATTTAAAACATATAGATGTATCAGATGCATATGCACAAGCAGTTGCTGAATCTACTATACCAGGTAAA
The DNA here is from genome assembly GCA_946615975.1 of uncultured Caryophanales bacterium. GTDB lineage: Bacteria > Bacillota_I > Bacilli_A > RF39 > UBA660 > UBA6985. Next base: position 6,672 of record CAMOID010000008.1, on the reverse strand, counting down.
AAGAATTTAAAGGTAGTAGTAGATCCAGGAAATGGAACTGGTTCTGTTATAGTTAAAAAAGTATATGATCAATTACCTTATAAAGTAACATATATAAATGATAAATCAGATCCATCATTCCCAAATCATCATCCAGATCCAAATGTTAAAGATAATTTAAAACAATTACAAGCCGCTGTTAAAAAGAATAAAGCAGATATTGGTTTAGCATATGATGGAGATGCAGATAGAATAGGTGTAGTAGACGACAAAGGTAGAATTGTTGATTCAGATGTAATGATGGCATTAATGGTTGGACCTATTTTAAGAGATTATCCAGATAAACCAATTTTAATAGATGTTAAATGTACAAAAGCATTACAAGATGAAATAGAAAAACATCATGGTAAATATATTGAAGTAACACCTTCAAGTGCTAGACAAGAAGACCAAATGTTCTTTGATGATTTAGCTTTTGGTGGAGGATATTCAAATCATATATTCTTCCATGATAGACATCCAGGATATGATGATGGTATATATGCAGGTTTAAGATTCCATGAAATGTTATCTTATTCTAAATATCCATTATCAGATATGTTAAAGAGTTTAAAAACATATTACAATACAGATGAAATAAAAGTAGCTACTACTGATGAAAAAAAATGGAAGATAGTAGATAGTATTAAAAAGTATTGTGATAACAATGGTTATAAATATGACACTATTGATGGAGTAAAAGCACATCTTAAAAATGGTTGGGCTTTAGTTAGAGCATCTAACACAGGTCCTAATTTAACATTAAGATTTGAAGCTACTACTTCAGCTAGATTACATGCTATAAAGAAAGAATTCCTAGGCATGGTAGAGATGTTAAATAAATAAATGCAACTTTGTTGCATTTTTTTATTGACTATAGATTTTATTTTGTTATATAATTCTATTTGCAACAAAGTTGCATTTAGAAAGAAGGACATAAATGGCTAACTTATTATTACATGCTGTAGAGGTAGAAGCAGAAGGAAGCTTTATAGATATAGTATTAGATACATTATTAGATGGATTAAAGTTAATACCATTTCTATTTATAGCATTCTTAATTATTGAATTAATTGAACACAAATTATCAAAGAAATCTGAAAAGATAATTGCTAAAGCAGGAAAGGCTGGACCATTAATAGGTGGTTTACTTGGAGGTATCCCTCAATGTGGATTCTCATTAGTAGCAACTAATCTTTATATAACAAGAATTATTTCACTTGGAACATTAATAAGTATTTACTTATCAACAAGTGATGAAATGATTCCAGTATTACTATCAAGTGACACTCCTATAACAAAAGTATTATCTATAGTTGGTATTAAAATACTTATAGGTGTTGTTGTAGGCTTTGTTATAGATTTAATTGTAAGAGAAACACATAAGAAAGATAAAAAGACTAAAGAAGATTTCCATGTATGTGAAGATGAACATTGTCACTGTGAAAAAGGAATTATTACTTCATCAATTATTCATACATTAAAAACATTAGGATTCATTTTATTAGTAACATTTGCTTTAAATATAATATTTGGATATGTATTCTCTGAAGAAGCAGTTGAATCATTCATGGAAGCACATAAATTACTTGCTCCAATGTTAGCATCTTTAATTGGTCTTATTCCAAACTGTGGTGCATCAGTAATGATTTCTTCAATCTATGCTGAAGGAGTAATTACATTTGGTACAGCTATGGCTGGTTTATTAACTAACTCAGGATTAGCATTATTAGTTTTATTTAGACAAAATAAAAATATGAAAGAAAATTTAAAAATTATAGCTTTAATATATTTCTTAGGTATTTTATTTGGTTATATATTTAACTTGATAGGTGTAGCTATATGATAGAAGAATTATTAAAAAAATATAATTTAAAAGTAACAGATAAAAGAATTAATATATTAAATACTATAATTAATTTAAATGAAGCTGCTTCTATTAAAAATATATTATCTAATTGTAAAGATATGGATAAAACAACAGTATATAGAAATTTAGAAGCATTAGAAGAAAGTGGATTACTTACAAAAGAAATATCTGGTTCAGATATTATCTATTTAGTAAATGGACATCATAAACACCATTTAACATGTACTAAATGTCATGAAAGTATTGAAATAGATTGTCCATTTGATAATCAAGATAAATTAAATGGATATACTATTACTAATCATTATTTAAATATTGAAGGTGTTTGTAATAAATGTCAAAAAAAATAGGAACTCAATTGAGTTCCTTTTTAAATACTTTCTAATGCTAATTCAATCATATCATCTAATGCTTTTTCTCTTTGCTCAGGAGTCATAGCATTTTCTTGATCATATTTAGAATCTACAACTGTCATCATAACAGTTGCTTCTTTTTGTTGCATTCTTGCTACATGTAGAAGACCAAATCCTTCCATTTCACATGCAACTAATTCAGATACAATAGGGCATCTATCAAATACATGATCTATATTAACATATACATCAAATACATCTGATGTAAGTGTTGGTCCTAAAGCAACATTAATATTTTTTTCTTTAGCAGTTTTTAATATCTTTAAATTTAAATCTATAGATGAATCAATATATTTATCATATAATTTTCCATATTGGAATGCAAAACTAGATTCTGAATAACATCCTGTAGATAATACTACATCACCAATTTTTACATTTGGATTTAATGCTCCAGCTGTACCTATACGAATAATATTTTTAACATCATAGAAATAAAATAATTCATATGAATAAATACCTATACTTGGAATACCCATACCAGAACCCATAACAGTAACTTTCTTACCTTTATATGTTCCTGTATATCCAAACATATTTCTAACAGTATTAATTAAAACTGGATTTTCTAAAAACTTTTCAGCTATATATTTAGCTCTAAGTGGATCTCCAGGCATTATTACATTTTCTGCTATATTACCTTTAGCAGTAACTACATGTATAGGTTTCATAATATCAATCCCTCTTTATTTTCATTCTATATTAATAATATCACATAAATAAATATTTAACTAGTTATTTTTATAAATTGATACTATAATTAATTTAGGTGAAATAAATGGAAACAAACGTCAAAGAATTTGAACATTTTAGATTACATACAATCAAAAGAGAAAAATATAAAAAATGTGCAATAGAAATACATTGTAGAACACATTCAAATCAAAAAAATGTTAATAATCTTAGAGCTTTATTTAATCTTTTAAACAGGGGTACAAAAACTAATCCTTCTATAAAAGAATTATCTAAAAGAAAAGAATATTTATATGGATTATCATCATTAACATATTCTCTTCCAAATACAAATGTAGTAGATGGAATAGTATTTGCAGAATTCTTAAATCCTAAATATGTAGAAGATAAAAATTATTTAAATGATGTAATTGAATTTGTTTTTAATTATATAAAAGAACCTGCATTATTAGAAAAAGATTTTCTATTAATAAAAGAAGAATTAAAACTATCTTTAAAACATTTAGAAGAAGATTTATTCTCAATGGCCTATAAAGGAGCTAAAAAGACTGTTAAATCAAATATGGCTTTATCCCCATTTGAAACAGAAGAAGAAATAGATGCTTTAACTTTAGATGATTTAAAAGAAACTTTAAATGATATTATTAATAATTACACTATTGATATATATGTAATAGGTGATTTAGATATGAATGAAGTAGAAGAAGCTATTGTTAAAAATAGTCCATTTACTAACAATAAAATATCTACATTAGTATTTGATGATCATGTTAAACATCGTGATGTTGTTGAAGATGAAAGTACAGGTAAATTTGAACAAAGTATGATTATTTATTTATACTCATTTGAAAACTTATCAAGAGAACAAAGATTATATGATGCAACTATCTTAGGTGATGTATTAGGAAGTGGATTAAATTCTCTTTTATATAAAGATATAAGAGAAAAACATAGTTTATGTTATAACTTAAATGCAGTATATATGAGACATTCAAATCTTTTAATGATATCTGTAGGAGTAGATAAAAAGAATATAGATAAAACAAAAGAAAGAATAGAATATATAATGTCTAATTTAAATACACTTATTAACAAAGATAATGTTTCAGATGCCAGATTAAATATTATAAGTGGTATAGAACAATCTACAGATAGTCTAGATTATTTATTATTTGAATCTGATGCAGTATTTAATAATATAATTGATCCTATGGATGTTAAATTAAATAAGTTTAAAAATGTAACTGAAGAGTCTGTAAAATCAATTTTACCTAATATGAAAGAATACACTAAATATGTATTAGTAGGTGATAAAAATGCAAGAAATTAATATAGCTACAGTTGAAAATAAAGTATATAAAGAAAATGTATGTGGATTAGATGTATATGTATTTCCAGGAGAAACAAAAGGTATAACAATGAACCTTATTGTTAAATACGGAAGTGCAATGAATGATTTTAGATTTAAAGGTGAAAAAGAATATAAACACTTACATTTAGGTGTTGCTCATTTTCTAGAACATTTAACATTTAAAATGGAAGATGGAGATGCAAATGATTATTTTGCTTCATTAGGTTCAGATGCAAATGCATTTACAACTTTTGATCATACTAACTATGAAGTATGGACAGCATCTAATTTAAAAGATAATTTATCATATTTATTAAAATATGTATTAACTCCATACTATACAAAAGAATTAGTAGAAAAAGAAAAAGGTATTATATTAGAAGAAGCAAAAAGATGTTTAGATAATATTCATAGAAAATTATCTTATGCAGTAAATGAAAATTTATTTCAACAAGATAATAGAAAATATCCTGTAATTGGAACTATTCCTGAAATAGAAGCAATTACATTAGAAGATATAGAGACTGCATATAATTATTTCTATAAACCATATAATATGGTTTTAGCAGTATTTGGAAATGTAGATCCTAAAGAAGTAGTATCTATAGTTAAAGATTCTTTAAAAGATTATAAATATGAATATAAAGAAATAGAATATAAAGAAGATAAAGAACAACCAGAAATAAAAGAATCAAGAGTAGAAATAGAAGATAAAAATGAAGTTCCTCTTATATCTATAAATTATAAAATACCTATAAAAAATTTTACTGAATTATTTAAAGAAGGAATGACTAGAAAAGAAATAGATATAGCAACTTATTTATTAGTGTCATGTGAATTATCTTCTACAAGTGATTTCTATGAATACTTAAGAGATAATAAAATAATAATAGGTGGTATGTCTAATTATTGCCAATTAACTGATGACTATTTAATATATACATCATCAGCTAATTCAAATAATCCTGATAAATATATCGAAGAAATAAAAAATAAAATAAAACATTTAAATATAAATGAAGAAGACTTTGAAAGAAAGAAAAGATCTTCTATAGCTAAATTTATATTAATATTTGATAATATAAATGATTATTCAAGAGGATTTTCACATGAATTTATTTCATATGGAAACGATATGTTTATTGAAAATGAAGTAATAAAAAATATGAAATTTGAAACAGTGCAAAAAATACAATCAGTATTTGAATCAGCAGATAAAATTGTTTCAGTAATAGCAAAAAAAGAAAGTTAAAATAACTTTCTTTTATTTTTTTTAATAAATTTCAAGTAAAATGATACCTCCACCGTGTATATATAAAGTAGAAGGAGGTAAAAATGAAAAGATATATTAAATATATTATTCCATTAATAGTTGTATTAATAATATCACTTGGAATAATAACTACTTTAAATCTATTAAACAAAGATAATACTATAGAAGAAAATTATATTAGTTATATAGAACCTAGTACAACAACATCTATAAATACTAATATGTTTTATGTTGATTTAAAAGGTGCAGTTAAGAAACCAGGTGTATATAAAGTTAAACAAGGAACCATAGTAAATGAGCTTATTGAACTAGCAGGTGGTTTAACTAAAAATGCATATACAGATAATATTAATTTATCTAAAAAGCTAACAGAAGAAACAGTAATATTTGTTTATACTGTATCTGAAATAAAAAAGATGAATACAACAACAACTACTACTAATCCAGTTATATATGATTCATATATACAAGAAACAACTACTAATATAAGTGATAATACTAAATTAGTTAATATTAATACTGCTTCTATAAATGAATTAACATCATTAACTGGAATAGGGGAATCTAAAGCATTAGCTATAGTAGCATATAGAACTAAAACACCATTTAAGTCTATAGAAGAATTAAAAAATATATCTGGCATAGGTGATTCTTTATATGCTAAGATTAAAGACAATATTACAGTCTAGTAATATATTACTTATATTATGTATATTAACTATTATTATTTCATTTATTATATGTAATATTAAAATAAATTCTAAATATGATATAAATGAAACTAATATAGAAGGTATATTAATAGATAGTAATATAGATGGTAATAAGTATTCATTTATAATTAAAGGAAAAGAAAAAGTAAAATGTACTTATTATATTCAAAAAGAATTAGATTTAAATAAATATAAAAATATAAAACTAGGTACTAAATTAAAAATACAAGGTAAGTTATCTATTCCATCTAATAATACAGTACCTAATGTATTTAACTATAAAAGATACTTATACTATAAACATATTAACTTTGTATTTAATACAGATTCTATTTCTATAG
>CAMOID010000007.1 GCA_946615975.1 uncultured Caryophanales bacterium | reverse complement strand
AGTTTTCTTCATAACTTGTTTAACTGATTTAATACATTTATCTAATGTAGCTTCTTCGTTTAAACAAGGAAATACTATTGAAACATCATATTTCATATAACCACCCTATATTTATTATAACAAAAATAGAACTATATAAATAGTTCTATTTCTTTTAATCATCTATGCTATTTAAAATAATAATTTAATATTTCCATATACTATTATTTTTATTATACCTATTATAACTAAATGAAGAGGATAATATACATAGAATAAATATTTTAAATTTAATTTACCTCTTTCTGAATTATAGAAATATAATATAGGTATTGTTAATGCTGTTGCTAATTGTAATAATCCATAGAAATGATCTATACAGAAATAATAAACAGCTACATACATTATTATTCCAACCATCATCATTAACATCTTCTTCTTGAAGTTATCTTTATACTTATTCATAAATATAATTGCAAATACTGCAATACAACTCCAATCAGCTGGGAATGTAATTAGGAATATACCTATAAATAATAATATCTTTAAATATTTATTAATCTTTTGATTATCTAAGATTGCCATTAATACAACAGACCATGCTAAAGACCATAATACACTTGTTGCATTAAAGATTGAATTTGGAATAAATGATATTCCAAAACAAAAGCAATAAGCAAAATGAGATACAATAGCAAATGCAAATAATCTAGTTATATATTTTTTTAAATTATGTGTATGATTATATCCTTCTACTATAAAGAACCACATTATAGGTGCTGTTAATCTACCTATCACATGAAGTAATACAACATACCACGCTGTTTGAAAACCTGGAAATAATAACCAAGCTAAATGATCAATTGTCATTGCTATAATAGCAATTAATTTTAAATGATTAGAATTTAGAAACTTCTTCACATTATTTCCTTTCTAATAAACAAACACATTCCACATCATGACAATTTGGAAACATATCTAATCCTGTAACTTTCTTTAAATTATATACTTCTTTAATCTTATTTAAATCTCTAGCTAATGTAATAGTATTACAAGATATATATGCTAGTGATTTAGGTTTAGATTCTAATATATATTGTAATGTCTCATCGTTTAGTCCACTTCTAGGTGGATCTATTATAACTGTATCAAATGACACATCAATATCTTTTAACACAGTTCCTGTATCACCTACAAAGAAATGTGTATTTTCTATATTATTTTCTTTAGCATTTAATTTAGCATCTTCTATAGCATTTCTTATTTTTTCTATTCCATATATATTTTTATATTTCTTAGAAAGTGATAAACCTAAAGTTCCTACACCACAGTAAAGATCTAAAAGATTTTCTCCTTCTAAATTACATCTTAAAATATCAAATATTTCTCCAGCTATATAATTATTAATTTGGAAGAATGAATTATAAGATACTTTAAATTTAATATCAGAAATCATATCATAGAAATAATTATCTCCATATATAGTTTCTTTATTTATTACTATACCTACTACATTAGAAGGTATAGTATTTTTATTTATATTTACTTTCTTATCAGAAGTAATAGATATTAATATCTTATCTTCATAATTAGTTCTAATAGTTATTTCTCCATCTATTATATTAATATAATCATGATTTCTAATAACTTCATTTATATTATTATTAACTAATAAACAAGAATCTATTTCTAATAAATTATGTGATTTTTTTTGATAGTATCCCCATTTATTATTCTCTACTTTTAATACAACTTTATTTCTATAAAATAAATCTTTATTTGATTTAACAAATTTAACATCTGTATCAATATTAGCATATCTTCTTAATATGTTTTTTATTTTATTAGATTTATAATCTTCTTGAAAACCTATATTAGAATGCATTAAAGAACATCCTCCACATACATTATATAAAGGACATTTAGGTAATACTCTATTTTTGTTTTCTTGAAGAATATTTATTAATTTTCCTTCACTAAAATTCTTTTTATCAACAAGTATTTCATACTCTACTTCTTCTTTAGGTAATGTATCAGGTATAAAAACTACTTTTCCTTCATTGTAAGCAATTCCTCTACCTTCATCATCTAATCTTTCAATCTTACTTGTAATCATATAATTTATGAACTTCTTTAATAGTAAGTTCTCTATATTCTCCAGATTTTAAATTATCTAGTGTAAGGAATCCATATTGTATTCTGGTTAATTTATCTACTAAATAACCACATGCTTCAAATAATCTTTTAACAATGTGATTACGTCCTTCTACTATAGTTATTTCAACTAAAGCAGTATCAGCTACTTTATCATTCTTCTTTAATTTTACTCTAGTAGGTTTACATTTAATATCATCTATCATAATACCTTTTTCTATTTTATGTAGATCTTCTATTTCTAAACATTTATTTAATTTAGCTACATATGTCTTAGGTACATGATGAGAAGGATGTGTTAATATGTTATCTAATTTACCATCATTAGTTAAAAGAAGAATTCCTGTAGTATTATAATCTAATCTACCAACTGGATATATTCTTTTATCTGTATCAATAAAATCTAAAACTGTCTTTCTTTCTTTATCATCAGATACAGTTGATACTACTCCTCTTGGTTTATTAAATAAGAAATATACTTTATCTTCTTTATTTAATATTTCACCATTTATCATGATAGTATCATCACCTGCAACTTTAACACCAAGTTCAGTTACTCTTTCTCCATTTACAAATACTTTTCCAGCTCTAATTAAATCTTCTGCTTTTCTTCTTGAAGTATATCCTGATTCAGCAATTACTTTTTGTAATCTTTCCATATACAACACTCCTTTTTCTTTATACTATTTTATCATACAAATAAAAAGAAAAGTATTATTTACTCTTCTTTTTACTTTGCTTGTCTTCTTTTTCTTTCTTAGATTCATTAATTAAAAATTCATTATACTTTCTTTCAAGAGTAGTTTTACAAAACATATATAAAACTACACAGAATACAATCATGAATCCATATTCAGCAATATAAAACCATTTATCTTGAGTAACAACTAAATAAATAATAACACCTATTCCTAATAAAGCACCTATTAATAATACAATTTGTAATCTTTTTAATCTATTATATAAAGATAAATTATCTTCATTTGATTTATATCTTTTAATTGCATCTTTTTTTTCTTCTTTATTTAACCTTTGATATTTATTCTTCATAGTAATCGCCTTTCTTAAAGCCTTTTCGATACATAGCTTCTTTTATTTTATACTCTAATTCTTTACCTTCATACTTCTTAGATAATCTTTTAGTAATTTTATCTAATTCTTTATTATAAGCATCTTGATCATTTATAGAATAACTAGATAGTATAGATATTACCATACTTCTATCATATCCCAAATTAACTAAATCTTGTTGTAATTTAGCTTTTAACATAATACCTGAATTTGTATGATTAACTTTTATTTTTTTATCAGCATATGATTTTATTCTATCAATATATATTTCTTCATCTATATTAGATAAATATTCATTTATTTTATTTTCAAATATTCCTAATTTAATTAAATTCTTTTTTATTTTATTTGGTCCATCATTAGAAAGATTTAATCTATCAGTAACATATGCTTTTAAATATAAATCATCATTCAAAAAATTATTTTCTTTTAATTTATTAATTGTTTCATTTATGACATCTTCACTTATATCTTTATTTCTTAAATACTCTTTAATTTCTTTTGTACTTCTCATTTTTCTAGATATATATTTAATTGATTCATAATAGGAAGAAAGTTTATCATTCTCTTCTAGTACTTTATCAAATTCTTCTTTTGAAATAGATGATTTCATTGTTAAACCATATTTAACAATAATATCATCATATAATTTATAAACTTCATCATCCACATAAACTTTATACTTGTTGCCATTATCTTTTACAAATTTTTGTATCTTCATATGGATTTCCTCCTAGATTGATTATACCATATAATATTAATATATGATAAAATATATTTACGGTGATAATATGGCTAAAAGAAAGAGAATTAAACCTATTTGGAAGTTCATATTTGTAATATTATTAGTAGGTATTACTCTTATATATGGATATATAGTAGATCATAATAAAAATAGTAATAAAGATGATAATGATTCAAATATAATTGAAAAGATTACAAAGAAAAAAGAAGTTAAAAAGAAAGTTAATTTAACTTTAATTGGAGATATAATGTTTGAAGGATTATACTTAGATTCAATTAATCAAGGTGATGATCCAAATACATATCTATCGATGGTTGGAGATAAATATTTTAAGAAAGATGATATAACAATTGGTAATTTAGAAACAACCATTACTGATAATAATAATTTAAAAGTAAATGGATATGGATATGAATTTTGTACTCCTCAAAATATAATACAAGGATTAAATAATAATTCTATTGATGTCTTAGGTACAACTAATAATCACTCAACTGATCGAGGAATTGATGGTATTAATAATACAATAGATTATTTAAAAAATAATACTAACATAATGTCAGTTGGTTCTTATAAATCTAAAGAAGACAGAGCTAACTTTAGAATAAAAGAAATTAATGGAGTTAAAGTTGGATTTATTGCTTATGCATTAGGTATGAATGACTTTGGTAAATATATTACAAATGAAGAATCATGGAGATTAGGATTATATAGAAATCCTCCAAGTTATAATGTTATATCTGAAGAAAATAAAGAATTAATGAGAAAAGAAATAAGAGCATTAAGAAAAGAATGTGATGTTCTAGTAGCAATAATGCACTGGGGTCAAGAATTCCATTTTGAAGAACGTGAAGTTGATCAACATGCTTTATCAAAATTATTAAATGAAGAAAAAGTTGATGTTGTTTTAGGTTCACATTCACACTGTATGCAACCTATTGAATGGTATACAAGTGATGATGGTTACAAAACTTTAGTATTCTACTCTCTTGGTAATTTTACTTCAGCAGATGATAATTTAGATGGACGTGCTGGTCCAGATTATGTTAAAGCTTATCAAATTGCATTACTAGCTAACTTAGATATAGAATTAAATGATAATAAAGTTACATTTAATAAAATAACAACAGAACCTATTATTAATTATTTTAATAAAGATAAAAAAGACTTTAGAATGATTCCTTTATCTATGTATAATGATACTTATGAAACAAATCATTATATGTATAACACAGGATTAAATAAGACATATATAAATAATTTATATACTAGAATTATTCCTGAAGAATTTAGATAACAAAAAAACGAGATTTAATATCTCGTTTTTATTTGATTAATTTTCAGGGTTAAATACTACTACACTTGGATTATAGAATTGGTTTGTGTATAGTATTCCTGTTAATCTATTTGTTACTGTATCATCAGCTTCTACTTTTCCTTCTTTTCCATCTCCATCAGATTTTATCTCTACTGATGCAGCTGGTGGATCTTCATAGATTTGGTAAAAGTTTATATCATATGTTTTATTGATATTTACTGACTCTGCAAATCTTCTTACAAAGTTTTCAACAAATTTCTCTGTATTCATTCTTATTCTTGATGTATCTCTGAAATATGCATAATCTACTGATTCATACATACTTGCTTCTAGTACATTCTTTATTAAGTAATAATCTTGTTCATTTGTTGTTGTATAGTTTTGTAATAACATCATTACTGACATGATTGATAGTCCTAAAACTATGAACCAATATCCCCACATACTTTCTTTCATCTTTTACCTCCTATGCCCAATGAACTCCTGCAGTATATTCATTTGATTTATCATCATTTCTAAGTGAAGCAATACTTGTAAATTTAACTGAATTCCAAATTTTCTTACTTGTATTTCCTACACCAGGAATTACACCAATTGAATCACTTAATGATGTTAAGAAATCACTCTTACACTTGCTACATGAATATGTCCATGTATCGCCTGATTGACAAGATCCTCCAGGTGTGATAGTTCCACAGGAATCATCTTCAGGACCACTATTACATGTACAAGTCTTATTATTATCAAATGAATCATAATCATGAGTATCATTATATTGTTTAATTAATCTAATAGCATTAGTATCAATTCTAAATGAATATGTCATGTTTTCTTTAGAATATGTTTTATCTGCAACTGCATCATCATGTATTTTCTTATATGTTCTTGCAGTTTCATATGTTCCATCATCTTTCTTCCAGTTCTTTGCTATATTTGAAGCTTTAAACATACCACCTGGGAACATATTCTTTGGATCTACAACTCTAAATTCAAATACTTCATTATTATTAAATGTTTTACAACATCCATTTAAATCAGAAGTTAAGTTTGTACAGCATGAACCAATTCTCATACCACCATCACGAACTTGTAAAGTACAAGTGAAAGGTACTTTTGAAACACCTTTTTTTAAATTTTCAGCACCACCAGTTGATAATGCTTTTCCTTCTCCTGAAGTTGCACATGTATCATGATTATTGAATTCATGCATAAATTTATCTTTTGTTCTCTTTGTTCCTAATCCAGAAATATCCCACCATGTTTGGTAATCAGTACTATAAGTTGTTAAGAACAATGCATATTGATATTTATGTCCAGTTGCTTTATTTAATAATTCTCCACTTATAGATGTTCCACTTTGATATTGAGGTCCTGGATATAATGTCATTTGACCATCCTCAGCAGGATCTGGGAATTGACATGTTGCAGTGTAGACAATATCTTCTCTTACATTCTTTTCAAATGGAGCAGCTGTATCATTCATATCTTGAGCAGCTTTAATAATTTGTTCTGGTAGCTCCTTAACATCCTTCATTTGTTCAGTTGCTTGTTTAAATATACCTGAAGTTGCTTGATTATTAACTACTTTTGGACAATCACATCCACTACCACATTTAACAGTTCCAAATGGAACAGTATATTCTTGTTGAGCATTATTTCTATTAGCATCTAAATATACTTGCATGTAATGGAAATTAGCAGTTATATTCAAATCATATCCTTCAGGTTGCGAATCAAAGAACGTTTCACAACCTTTGATTATTTTTTCTAAGTCATTAGCCATTCTTTTCTTATTTCCAAAATTAGTTTTCGCAGTAGATGCACTACTAGAATGAGTCGACCATTTTGAAGCAGGATTTTGTGTTTTATAATCTTTATGTGTTGTTTCATATTGATCTCCATCAATACTACCACCTGTATGAGACCATCCTTTGCTTGATGGATAATTAGCAACTGTAGCATTTACAGCAGCAGTACAATCAGAGACATTTAAATTATACTTAGAATATCTTCTATATGTATGTGTATGTGTAGTAGTATTAGTTTTAATGTCAACACCAGAAAACGAATTAGAACCATATGGAAAATCGACCCTAGAATATATATCATAATATTTTACTGTGTATTCTTGTGAAGCTCCACTACCAGAAGATGATGCACCTAAATAAGATTTGGGTTTAATTTCATAAGTGTCATATGTTGTTGTACAAGCTCTAGGTGTTGATTCTTTCGATTCTTGTTCATTTTCGTAACCAGAAAATTCACAGTTTTTAGTTTCTGTTGAAGCACATGCTTTTTCAGTATAACTAGAACATTTACCATCTGAATTATAAGAATAAACGTTAACTGACTTTCCAGGAGCAGCTGTATAAGTTTTCGATTTAGTACAAACGTCTCTTGTAAAAGTCATTTTAGTTGGATGAGCAGTATGTGTTCTATGCTCTGCTTGTGGATTATTTAATAAATCAGCCCAAGCTTGTTCATCTTGATATTTATTAAACCAATATACTTCTCCATCGTTTGCATTACTTATACCTCTATTTTTTCCATCTGTAACTTTACCATTTATAGCTTGTTCATAATGTGCTCTTAATGTTCTATAATCGATTCTTATACGACATGCTTTAGTTCCTTTTATCTTAGGACCTTTTCCACCACCTTCTACTTCAGTTAATTTAAAATATTTACCAGTAGCAGAACTAATAGAACCAGGAACATCGACAGCCATATTTTCAACACAAAGTACTCTACAATAGTTTTCAACTTTTTCTGTAGTAGTTTCCATATTTCCTGTATACTCTTTTAACTTATCATTTAATTCTTTATCGTAGAAATCATCATTACCACATTTATTTGTATAATAATTAACATCAATATATGTATTTGTAGTTGCTTCATATAAATCATCTATTTTGTATTCTTCCATAAATGAATGCGTAGAATCTAAACAACAAAGACTTACATCAATTGTTTCTAGATGACTACCATCTACAGAATTAGTACTAGTTGTACCAGACTCTTTCTCTTCTTTATGATCATGCTCATCACATGAATTACAATCTTCAACAGGAAGATTAGTAAATTTATCAGTAGCATTACCAGGCATCAAAGCAACATATGATTGTGTATTTCCAGAAGCACTACATAAATATGGTACATCGCCCATTGTTGCAACTCCAGGTATAACACCACTAATCATTGCTTTACCTAAACATTCCTTAGATCTTGGTACTTTATAAGAAAATATAGCACTAGTTCCATTCCATGGTTGTTCAACATTAACTACTGTACCATCTACACCACTTATTACAACTTCTGCAGCTTGACCACCAGATAAAGTAGTTACTCTATATCTTGGATTTGCTGGATCTGTTGAAAGTTTTTCTAATTTAAAATAGTTACCAATTAAACCAGATGTTTCTTTAATACCAGCAAGATTTTCTGTATTAGTTGGAGGTGGTGTTCTATCTCCAGTATAATTACCAGTCCAATATTGAATAGCATTTCCTATATAGCCACCAGCTGTATCCCAAACGCCACCTTTAGGATAATCAAAATTTTGTGGACCAGGAACAGCAATACCATGCTCAGATACTTTACGAGCCCATAACAATGTTAAGATTACATTATTTTTATTAGTATTAAATTCACCAGTTGATCCAGTTTCAGTAAATACTAATGATTGTCTTTCCATTATACCTAGTGTTCTAAAAACGATATCCTTAACAAGTTGACCTTCACCCATTAACGATTGATTTAAAAGACTAGCATATATCATTGGATAAGATGATGAATCCATCATTTCACAAGTTAAATTTCCTCCAGGAATTCCTTTACCTGGATCAATACAAAATGCATCATATTCTACATTAGAAGCCTTTATTTTAAAAATATTAGTACTATAGTGTCCTGTATTTGCAGTGTATGTACAATTTGTATCAGCACCATCACGACCAACACTTCTTACTGTTGCATAAAAAGATGTTGAAGGTGTAGCAGCATATATATTATCAATAGTTAATATACTAATAATTAATAAGGCTACAAATAATATTTTCTTTTTCATATTATTTTCTTCCTTTCTTTATAATAACTATAATTACTAGTACCAATATCGCACTACATATAATTCCAACAGTAATATAATTGTCTTTTACAATATTTGTTATTTTTTCAACAATCTCTTCATATTTATTATTATTTTTATTATCATCTTTTTCTTCAGTATCTATTTGAACTGTAGTAGTCGTTCCCTTTTGATATTCTTTATACGCTTTTTGAATTTCAGATCTGAATTTTTTTAGTTCTGTAGCTTCAGTTGCATTACTAAAGATAAATGGTTGACAAACCTCTAAATCTTTTGTGAATTCATAAGAACAATCCATAGATCTTGAATTATAATTATATTTTGGAAGATCAACAGTAAATTCACGATATAATTGATCAATACAATTTATTGAATATATTTTAACAGTGTAAGTTCTCATGAAAACATTTTCACTTTCAAACCATGTAATATATCCATCCTGAGTAACATCTGTACTACGGAATGTTTTAACAGTATCATCAATATTATTAGTGATTTCAACAACTAGATTATCAGTAACATTAAAAAGCTTTAATCTTAATGCATAACCAATATTTTCGATAACTGGTTCTTCATCAATTATTCCATTTTCATTTAAGTCAGTATCACTTTCAGCCATATAACCAAAAAAGTAATCATCTACCACTTCATATATTAAAGATACTTTATCAGCATCATTTTTAATATTTTTTGCATTATTACCATCACAAGTTGTATCAGTATTAACAATTTTTTCATTTGTTTTTAATGTATTTGGATCTTCAACTAAAGGTTTTCTAGTAGGTTGATAATATATGACACCAACTAATAAAGCAATTAAAATAAATAAAACTATAAATGCTTTAATAACTGGAGCATATTCATGTGAATAGTTATTTTCTTCTTTTTCTATTTTCTTTTTCATATTCTATTCTCTCCAACCTTTCTAAATAGATTAATTATAACAACTAAATCTATTATGATTCCTGATATTAATCCAAATATAACAATACTTCTAATCATAACTAATTTGTTATATTCTTCTTCATTTTTTTGATTTTCACTACAAGAAACACATTCTGATTTTGTTTTTTCTTGTTCATTTTTTATTTTGCTTTCTATTCTTTTTTTAACTTCTTCAGAACTATATGGGAATTCTGTATCAACCCAAGGTTGGCAATATATATAATCTTCAAGTCCTTCGTATTGGCATAATTCTAATTCTGAATAACTATTATATCTTAATTTTTTAATACTAAATGTATAGAGCTTATCTACGCACTCTGCTGACTTTTGATAAACTGTAAATATAACACTATAAATATCAGTTAAGTTATCATCAAATACTTTACCAATACCAGTTTCAGGATCAACAACAACATTTTCACTAATTTCTAAAGTATCTACTTTTTGAGATTTCATTCCAGTATAAGTTACATACATATCATCCGGTATATTATATATAACATAATTAAATCCTATTACTTGATTATCATTGTTATATACAAACTCGGATGTTCCCGTAACATTTTCGGCTTGTTTCTTTAGATCTCTTAATTTAACAGAGTCACATGTTGATTGTTCTTCTTCATCTTCTGCACATACTATCGGTACGAAAATAAAAGAACATAAAATAAATATAATTAAATAAACACTTACTCTTTTCATTCTACCATCTCTTATACATTATTATACCAATTATTTGCAATAAAAAAAACAACTAAACGTTGTTTTTTTATCTAAGTTTTATGAATATTACTACTCCACCAATAACGAATAATACAAATACTATTACAATTGATACTACATCAATACTTGAATCTTCTTTTTTACCTTCTTCAAGCTTATCTAATACTTTTTCATCAAATTGTTCATAAGTATATTCAGCACAGTATTTTGATTCTTGTCCAACTTTAGTAGAACATTTTTTATCAGTAGATAAAACATTATATCTTGGTAAAATTACATCATAATGTTTTAATAATCTTTCACAATTTTCATTATTTTCATATACATATACACTTACATCAGTTGTTTTAAATGCATTAAACGATTTTACTACTCTACCATTTTCTGCTTCTTTAGATGTATATTTCATTCCATCTGCATCACCTGTACTACCAGTGAATTCAATATAAACATAAATATTATCAGTTATATTTTCAATAACCATTTCAACACCTTGTTTATATTTATCTTTTCCAGGATCAACATAATCTCCATTATCATCAATTAAATCAGTGTAATTACCATAGTAATATGTTTGTTCTGATTTTTTATAAGATAGTTTAATATTTTGAGCATCTTTAATTGCTTGTTCATCTGGTTCACATTTTAATGATGATTCACCAACTTTTACATCAGATACATTTAAACTAATTTCTACTTTATCTGAAATAGCATTATCATCTGGTTTATAGAATATAAAGAATACTAACGCAACAATTAATACAAGTCCAACAATTGCTAAAATTGCAATTGGAAGACTATTGGCATTTGCCATTCTTTTTTCTTTTCCTAAATTTAATTTAGGTGTTTCTTCATTATTAAAGTCCATTAGATAACACCACCTTTTCCACTCTTAATTAATAATACAATTGCAAATCCAACAAGTACAATAGATAATACTGTAGCAATTATAATTGTATATTTATATTTCTTATAGAAATCTTTTAATGAATAACCTATTGAATCTAAACCACAATCAACACATTTTGATGTTGCTTCAGTAGTAGTAGATTTTACTAAGTTCTTCTTTAAGATTTCTTCTACTTCATCTAAAGACTTATTAATTTCTCTTGTTATCCATTCTTCACAATAAGATGATTTTTCAGTTTCATCATATGAACAATAAACTGAATCACTATAAGTGTTTCTTTTTGGTTTAACAACTTTTAAAGTTTTAACCTTGTAATTACATCCTGTTTCAAGTGAATAGATTTCAATACTATAACTATAAATATCAGTTAAGTTATCATCATAAACTTTACCTTTTCCATTTTCAATTTTGATACTACCACTTTTCTTATTTTCTTCTACGTTAGTAGAATACAATACATTCATCTTATCTGGAATATTATATACTGTAATATCAAATCCTTTGACATTACCAGCATCATCATAAACAAATTCATAAGATGCACTTGCAGAAGCAACTGATTTAGAAAATTCAGACTTCATTTCAGAAGTACACTTACTAGTATCTGCCTTTACAAAACCTATAACCCCAAACATACCAAGTAAAAAAGTTAATGCAAAATTTAACGTTTTCTTCATATATCATCATCCTCTATTATAATTATATCAAAATAAACAAAAAAAACAACGATAAACGTTGTTTTTTATTTGATTAATTTTCAGGGTTAAATACTACTACACTTGGATTATAGAATTGGTTTGTGTATAGTATTCCTGTTAATCTATTTGTTACTGTATCATCAGCTTCTACTTTTCCTTCTTTTCCATCTCCATCAGATTTTATCTCTACTGATGCAGCTGGTGGATCTTCATAGATTTGGTAAAAGTTTATATCATATGTTTTATTGATATTTACTGACTCTGCAAATCTTCTTACAAAGTTTTCAACAAATTTCTCTGTATTCATTCTTATTCTTGATGTATCTCTGAAATATGCATAATCTACTGATTCATACATACTTGCTTCTAGTACATTCTTTATTAAGTAATAATCTTGTTCATTTGTTGTTGTATAGTTTTGTAATAACATCATTACTGACATGATTGATAGTCCTAAAACTATGAACCAATATCCCCACATACTTTCTTTCATCTTTTACCTCCTATGCCCAATGATTTTTATTATTTTGGACATCTAAGAAACTTGTATCTTTATTATTCCATGAAGCAGTTACTGTTGTAGTACCTACTCTATTATTAACAGCTAAGTTTCTTAAGAAATCGCTCTTACACTTTCTACAAGTGTATTTCCATTTTGTTCTTCCATCTTCTGTTATTAAACAATCTGATGAAACTGGTTTATCAATTGTACCACATCCACTATTATCAATATCAGATTCGCTTGGACAAGTACATGTTAAATCGAAATCATCATATGTAGTTGTATCATTATAATCTTTAATTGCTTTTAATGTTGTAGTATTAAGTCTGAATGAATAAGTTAAATTATCTTTAGAATATGTTGCATCAGATGCTGCAGTTGTTTCAATTGCATTCTTTGTTGTACCCCAATCACCAGCATCATTCTTCCAGTTATGTGCCTTGTCTGACCAATCGCCACTTGGGAAGATTGATTTTGGATCAACAATTCTAAATTCAAATACTTCTCTTACATCATTATCTTCACAATGATCTTCAATATCACCGATACCACGTTCACATGAACCGATTCTCATACCACCATCTTTTACTTTGATGAAGCAAGTGTTCTTAGTATTATCAGTTTCTCTAACTTCAGCTCCACCATCAGAGTATGCTGCACCATTTTCAGCACAAGTTCCTCCGGCATCGTTGAATGCTTTAATAAATTTATCTTTAGTTCTTTGTGAACCACCAATATCTTTTAATTCCCAATATGTTTCATATTCAGTAACATAAGTTGTTACATATAATGCATATTGATATTTATGTTTAGTAATTAATACTTCACCTGATCTTGCTGTTATATCTTTAACTTGAGGTCCTGGATATAATGTAATTTCTTCAGGTACTGGTGCATCGTCCCAATTACATTGAGCATCATATTCAGCATCTTGTCTAAATTTCTTTTCAATTGTTTTAGCATCGTCAACTGGGATTTGATTTGGATTAGAAATATAAGTATTATCTGGTTTTAAGTCTTTCATTACTTCAGAACCAACATGATATTTAGTTGTTGAATAATATTGATCAACACTATCTAAATCATCAACACCAGTATTTTTAAATCTATAATCACATTTTGCAGAACCATAATCAATTTCTGACCAATCTTTGTTCTTAACGTTATTATTTAAATATACTTGTAAGTACTTGAATTTAGTACTTGGATTTAATTTAAAGTAATTACTTGATGAATGAGATGTTGTAGATTCAGCAGCTAAACTTTCATCATGGAACATTGTTTGACATTTAATCATTCCATCTTCTAATGTTGTTGCTGATGCAGTATAACTTGCTAAGTTATTTGCATTCGAATTATTATCAGTAATTGCTCTACTGTAATATTCTTGAGCTTTTGCAGACATATCTAATTCTTTAACACCATCAGGTATTTTCTTTGCTTCTGAAGATGCTTCACAACTCCAACTTCCTGATTCACCTGAAATCTTATTGTTAACAGCTGTAGTACAATTATCTGTTCCAGCTTTTGCAGTTATTAAGTCAGATGTTGCCTTCTTTATACCAGCTGATTCAATTGTTAATCCATTGAATGATTTACCATCAGTAAATGAATTATTTGATTTAACTTGATAATAATCAATTGAACAAGTTTTATCATTACAGCTAATACCATGTCCTTTACCTGAAGTATTAACTTTATATTCTGTATAAGTGTTTGTACAACTTACACTTTCATTCTTAGTTTCTTTATATGCTTCATAATTTGCACATACTGTAGATCCACATGTTGCACTTGCTCCAGATGAATTGGTATATGATGAATTAGTACCAACGTAGTCATCAACATCACAACCACCATCGCTAGAACATGTATTTGAATTTCCATTCTTATCATAATATGTAGAACCTTTATCAACATGTTTAGTTTTAATTCTATAAGAATCATTTTTAGCAGTACATGCTACATTAACACTTTGATCAAGATTTTTTGTAGTTACTATTGGATCTCTTAATAACTCATAATTTGCTAAATTTTCTTGTAATAGATTATATTCTGTAATTTCAGCTTTAATAGAATTTTCATAATCTCTTCTCCAAGTATCATAATTGATCTTGATAGTACATGTCTTCTTACCACCAATAACTGGTGCTTTAGTAGTCTTTTCATTACCATCTAAATCTGTATAAGTTAATTCAGCTAATTTGAAGAATTTACCAGTAGCTGATTCAATTGGTTTAGGTGTTTCTAAATCTAATTCTTCAGTACAATAAATCTTACAATATTCATTTCCTAATGTCTTTAATACATCATCTTCATATAAGTCATTATTACATTGATCTTTATAATATTTTACTTTAGTATTATAGTCTTCATCACTACAGAATAATTGACTTACATAATATTCTTTAATATGAGAACTTCCATCAATACAACAATTATTAATCTTAGAAGCTTCTCCATCTATATAATCTTTTTTTATTTCAA
Organism: uncultured Caryophanales bacterium; assembly: GCA_946615975.1. GTDB lineage: Bacteria > Bacillota_I > Bacilli_A > RF39 > UBA660 > UBA6985. The sequence goes on along the minus strand of CAMOID010000007.1, from coordinate 21,294 downwards.
TATTATCACATGTTTCACATGTACATAATTCATGATTATCTAAATGTAATGGTTCAGAACCGTTACATGTATCATCAGATGATTCAGATGTACCTTCCCATAAAGCTTTAACTCTCCAATATAAAACTTTTAATTTTAATTCAGTTTCAGCTCTATCAAAGTAATTATTTTCAGCTACATTTGCATCTGATCCATTTTCATGGATGAATTTCCATCCTCCTTCATTTGGTGTTGAAGAAACAATACCAACGTGAGGTATAGAATGATTTTCAGGTTTCTTACTTGTAACTAAGTCACAAGGTTTTGCTTCAGCTTTTGTAATTGCATATACTAGACTAGAACCAGATGTAATATTAGCTACACCAGAATATGCTGAACTTTGAAGAGGAGTTCCTCTACCAACTAGGTCATATCCATTTCTAAAGAACATCCACCATACAAAACCAGAACAGTCTAATCCAGTTAATGCATAGCTATTTTCAAATCTTTTTAAGTTATCAGTAAATGCTGGTGAATAAGCTCTTATTTGTCCATTAGCATTTATCATTGCTCTTGTTGAATTATAAGATGCTTCATCAGTATATTTAGTTCCAAATTTACATTGAGCGTAATCTTTAGCAGAACATTTACCACCCATTTCATAAGGAATCTTGCCAACCATACTTCTAGCATCATCTAGAATAGCTTGACAATTTTTAGGAGTACTCTTGTCGCATCCTTCACTACCATCATATTTAAGTGTTACATCACCAATACAATCAGGTGATGAGAAAGTAACATTAAGCTTACCAGAAATACCATCAGCATTCCATATAACTTCAGCTTTAGAAACACCAGTACCAACTTCAGCCCATACTTTAGTATATTTAAAACTAGAAGTTAGTTTGTAAGTTGCTTCTTTACCTTTACTAGATTCTAAAGTTGCAGTAATCTTAGCAAACACATTTCCTTTCATACACATAAAACTCATTAAAAACACAATAACAAAAGTTAGAAACTTTTTCATATATCATCATCCTTCTCTATTATCATAACAAAAAAAATTATAAATTGCATTAAAAATAGTAAAGTTTTCATAAAATTTTAGCACAAAAAAAATATATAGCTGACAACTATATATTTTCTAGTTTTGAGAGATCACTTTTTACTATGTGATGTCAGCCACGTTTGTAAAAAATGCTTAACAAATTAAAATTACGAGTTTTCTTTCTCTATTGATCGATCAGTACTTAGTAGCTTGTTAAGACCAATTTCTTGGCATCTGGTAACAGAAGTTCCAAATATCAAAATATAAACATCCCGTTCATAAGTCAACACTCAGAAACGCTAAATAATAAATCATGTATTTGTATATTCTAGTCGAAGTATACAATATACATATAATGAAAATATTAATGAAACTATAGTTTGGAATATAGCCACAAATAAATAATTTTCATTTCTTAGTTCGTTACCTTACTAAGTATCTTAACTATACTACTAATATTTAATGTAGTCAATATATTTTTTTAAAATATTTACAAATATTTTTTTCTTTTTCTATATATATAATATATATTTACAAAAAAATTATATTTTGTTATAATTTTTAAGAGAATACGAAAGAGGTTATGAATATGAACGATTTAATTAAAGAAACTAACTCAACACTTGAAGAAGCAATAGTTAACCTATTTTCTTTAAAGACTGAAAATGAACATAAATTAGCAGAACTTACTCAAGACATTGAAAAACAATTACAAAATGTTAAAGAGTATAAAGAATCATTTAACAGATCTAAAGAAAAGATTGCTAAAATGAATGATGATATAAATGGATTTGAAGCTGACTATCAAAACTTAGTAGAAAAATTTCAAAATGATGAACTTCAAAATATTTTAGTAAGTGCTAATAAAGAAATTACTTTAAAGATTGATGAAAGAAAGAAAAAAATTAAAGATGAACAAATTGCAATGAATAAGCTTGTTCAAAAAGCATCATTTAGTAAACAAAAATTAGTTAAGTTAACTGCTGAAAAGAAAGCTATTCAATTAAAGTTAGATTATATATTAGATGCATATGAATTCTATAATAAAACTCTTTCTGATATTATTGAATATTCTACTTCTCATTCAGATGACTTATGTTCATACTTTGGTGAATCAAAAGCTAAAAACGAAATAAAGATTGAACCTGCTAAAGAAATAGTTACTGAAGAAGTAAAGAAAGATGATAAGAAAAATAAAAAAGACAAAAATAAAGAAGCTAAGAAAATAGAAATTGTTGAAGTTGAAGAAAAAGAAGAACCAATCGTTGAAGAAGAAGTTCAATTTGATGAAAATACTGATGCTGATGATTTCTTCAATTTCGATGATTCAATTCCAGACTAAAATAAAAACGAGATTTAAAATCTCGTTTTTTTATTCTTCATATTTTTCTTTTTCCCATCTAGCATAAATACCACATGGTAATACTAAATCAGAATTTTTCATTGGTATACCTACTTCATCCACATCAATGAAACCTTTATGTTTTTGATTAACTGTTAACAATAAAACATCTTTTAATACATTCATGGATAATCCAGTAGTATATGAATTAATAAGGAACATAATTGGATCATCACTTAATATTTGAGTACATAGATCTACTAAATTATAAAGATCAGATTCTATATTCCATATTTCTTTATTAGAACCTCTACCAAATGATGGAGGATCCATAATTATAATATCGTATTTATTACCTCTTCTAATTTCTCTTTCAACAAATTTAACTACATCATCTACTAAGAATCTAATTGGTTTATCACCTAATCCAGATGATCTAACATTTTCTTTAGCCCAATCAACCATTCCTCTTGATGAATCAACATGTACTACTTCAGCTCCTGCTGATAAAGCTGCAACTGAAGCTCCTCCTGTATATGCAAATAAGTTTAAAACTTTAACACTCTTCTTTGTACTATTAGCAATTTTATTTCTAATAATATTCCAGTTATAAGATTGTTCAGGAAATAAACCAGTATGTTTAAATCCCATTAGTTTTAAATTAAATGTTAAATCTTTCCAAGAAACAGTCCAAGAATCTTCCATATCTTTATTATAGATATGCCATTCTCCCCCACCTGTTTTACTTCTTGTATATTTAGCATCTACAGAATCCCATAAACTTTTTTTAGATTTAACAGGCCATATTATTTGTGGATCCGGTCTTGATAATATTACTCCATTCCATCTTTCTAATTTTTGGCCACTTGCCATATCTAAAATTTCATAATCTTCAAAGTCATTAATAACTTTCATAATACACCTACTTTAATTTGATTTTATTTAAAAATCTTTGAGCTTTTAACATACATTTTATAGAAATATTAACTCCATCTAATATTCCAATTATAATAAATAAGAATCCTAACATTATTGTTTGTATAGTAGGATCACTAAATAAATTAACAGATACTACAATACCTACAATAAGAAATAATACTAATAGCATTGTTTCAATATAAAAGAATGCATCTTTTCTATCATGATAATAATCTATAGTAAATAACTTAACTGTAGTAATTGATAATACAAATACCATAATAGATACAGCTAATACCATATGTTGATTTTCAAAGAAACCACCTAAGATTATATTAAGTGCTCCTGATCCTGCAGAAGCAACAGTCATATATACTCTTTCAGATGTAGGATTCTTTCCAACAACAATGTACTTCACTAGATTAACACAAGCAAACATTAAAAGTCCACTAACAAATAAATTATTTGCATTAACATTATACATAGATGCTAATCCATAATAAGATGGAATTGTTAGATATATTACACCCATCATAAATATTGCCATACTGCATAATATACCTACATAGAAGTTTTTCTTATTCTCACTCATCTTTTTTATTTTCTTTTTTAACATTGTTATCAACCCATTCTATTATCTAATTCAATAATACTTTTTAGGCTAATAAAAGTCAATAGTTGCTTTACTTTTAAACTATATAAAATTATAATAATTAATAAGAAAGGAAAAGAGATATATGGAAATTTTATTAGGAATTTTAACTACACTTATTGGACCAATTTTATTTGTTATTTTTTTAATACTTTTATGTTCAATAAAACAAGTAAATGAATATGAAAGAGGTATACTATTTGAATTTGGTAAATTTAAAAAAGTATTAAATCCAGGTTGGAATATTGTATTACCTATTATTCAATCATTCCAAAAGATTGATATTCGTACTAAGGCAGTAGATGTTCCAGAACAAGACGCTATTACAAAAGATAATGTTACAATTAAAATCAATGCAGTTTTATACTACAAAGTATTTGATGCATCAAAAGCAGTTATAGCAGTTGAAAGATATCAATATGCTGTAGCTCAATTAGCTCAAACAACAATGCGTAATGCTGTTGGTGCTGTATCATTAGATGAACTATTATCTGAAAGAGATAAAATATCTAATGAAATCTGTGATATCATTGATAAAGCAACTGACCCTTGGGGAATCAAAGTTGAAAATGTTGAATTAAAAGATATTAAATTACCAATGGAAATGCAAAGAGTTATCGCTAAAGCTGCTGAAGCTGAAAGAGAAAAAGCTGCAGTTATTACTAAATCTAAAGGTGAAGTTGAATCTGCAGAAAACTTAGCTAAAGCTGCTGAATTATTATCAAGTGCTCCTGGTTCATTACATTTAAGAACTTTATCTACATTAAATGATATTAGTTCTGATCAATCAAATACAATTATATTTGCAATACCAATTGAAGTATTAAATGCATTTGGTCAAAGCAATGTATCTAAAGCAGTTGATAAAGTAAAATCATTAACTAAAAAAGATGAATAATAAAAAGGACTTATTTAAGTCCTTTTTTCTTTTGTATAATATTTGTTTTGTATTCACTTTCTAATACATTTAAGAATATTTCTTTTTCTCTATCAAACTTATTTTTATCTTCTTTATTAAGTGACTTTATTGTATATTCTATATTTGGAATTAAACCCATATTTGTATTTTTATTTAATTCAAATAATAATAAAATTGGTCCACTTCCACTTATATATAAATAAGTAGCAACATTTAATAATAAGTCTAATTTATTCTCTAATAAGTATTGGAATCCTTCACATAATTCAAATGCATTTGGAACATTATTAGTAGTAAACCAATACTTTAATAATTCTCTAGTATTATGTGTTCTTTCATCATTTTCATAGTAAGAAGGATCAAGGTATAAATTATTCTTTTTGATAATACCTTCATTTAATCCATCATAATATTCTTCATCTATATATTCAAATTCTTCAGGAATACTATACTTTAATTCTTGTCTAGTTAATTTTTTCATTTCAAAGAATCTTAATACATAACTTTCATGAAAGATACCTGCTTCATACCCTATTGCTATTAATTGTTCAAATAATTCTAAATCATTTTTATTATTTAATCTAATCCATTCATTATTATCAGCATCATATCTTAATAAATCATATGAAATAGTTAATCCTGAAATAAAGAAATTAGCTTTAAAAAAATCTATTATTTCTTTTCTTTCTTGATGTATCTTTTCTTTATCTACACCAACATATTTTGTAATAGATTCATGAACACATTCACTTGAATTATTAATATATTTATTAACAAATTTTCTAACTAAATCTTTCTTTTCCATAGTAATCCCCTCTTAAGTGATTGCTATTATACATCTTTTTTATTTATTTTTCCACTTTGATAATTATATATAAATTTCATAACTAATTTAATTGGTAAAAATCTTTGGAAAAAGATACCTGCTTTTATAGAAAATGTAGGTACTATTATTAATTTATTTTTAAACATTTTATCGATAGCATACTTAGCTACATATTCTGCACTTACACCCTTAGATGAGAATTGACCATGAGCTACTGAATTAAATTCAGTTTCTACAGGTCCAGGACATAATGCACTTACATGTACATTAGAGTGAGCTCTTCTTAATTCTTCATATATAGCTTCAGTTAACTTTAATACATAATTCTTTGTTGCATAATAAGTTGATAATCTAGGCCCTGCAGTAAATCCAGCTGAAGATGCTACATTTAAAATATAACCTGAATCTTTTTCTTTAAAATCTATTAAAAATTTCTTTGTTAAATAATGAACTGCTTTAATATTTAAATCAATCATATTAAATTCAGTTTCAAGATCTGTTTCAAAAAAATCACCAAATAAACCAAATCCAGCATTATTAATAAGAATATCTATATTTTCATCTTTAACAGAATTATATAGTAATTCTAAATTATCATATAAACTTATATCTAAAGGAATAACTTTAACATTAACATTTTTAAATTCCTTTTTCATTTTATCTAATCTACTTTTTCTTCTAGCAACTAATATTAAATCTATATTTTGAGATGCTAAATATTTAGCCATTTCATAGCCTATTCCAGAAGATGCACCAGTTATTAAAGCTTTCATCTATTTACCACCTATTCTAAATTTACTTAATACTTTTGATACAGTTAATGTAATACTATCAGCACTTGTTAATGCTACTTTCTTAAATATAGCTTTTCCACCTACAGTCATAGATGAAATAAAAGCTGAAACTATAATACTTATAATAGTATTATTAATACCAAATCTAGTACTTAAAGATATAGCAATCATAGCACCTAAAGCACCAGATATAATTCCACATACATCACCTACTATATCATTACATACAGAAGATATTCTAGAACTATTTTTAATTAAAAATAAACCTTGTTTAGCACCTTTAATTCTTCTACTATTTAAAGCATGAAATGATGCTTCATTTGCAGATATTACTGCTGTACCAATTACATCAAATAATATACCAAACGCTATAGTAGCTATTAATAGTATTGTTAATACAATTTCATTAAAAGTTGCTGCCATTACATTTGATATAGCACTAAAAATTATAGAAAGTATAAATGTTAAAATAAATACAATTAGTATCCAATTATCATGTCTTTTCATTTTATCACCGTATTATTATTATAACATATATTATATTAAATTATCGCATAAAAAAACTTCAACTCGGTTCTTCCCCAAATTAAAGTCTATTTGTATGGTATACTATAAATCAAATTTACGGCTTAGGTCGAGAAGAGTTTCTCAACTTCCAACTCTTGATTACTCTAAAGCACTTTCGTTTTAATGGAAGTTGTTAAGCATCACTACTTAACGTCTCGATTACCACTTAGTCCGCACCTCAATACCTATAGTATATACACGCTAGAGGTTTTCCCTAACATAAGTGACTATTCTTATATGCTTTTGCATTAATCATTTCATAACTGTTTACAGCTAATCCCAGATCAACACTCACATCATGTACGTATTATATTATTCTCATTGCTGAGTGACGCGATATAAGGAATTATCAGCTACATGCCATTGTAGTTATCCTTATGTCTTAAATTACTATCTCACCCCAACTTGGGCAGAAGAAGCAAAATAGCAAAGTGTCATTCGACATTCTGGTGGATTTTTAGCCCCACCTTCAAATAGTATAATGACTAGCATAATGCACCACACATATAAGCATTATAGCAAATTTTTCTTATTTTGGCAAATCAATAACAAAGAAAAAAGAATGCTTAAATGCATTCTTTTACTAACATAATAACACTACCTATTAATACTATAATAGCAAGTATAAATACTATAATATCATTTTTATATTTCATATTATCTACTTTCTAATACATCCATTAAATTAGGTACGATTTGTTTCTTTCTACTTACTACATCTTTAAGTAAGAACCCTTCTTCTATATGTCTTATATTAAATGCTGTAGCAACTAAATCCTCACACTTGTGTGCATATAAAACATTAGAATTATTTGTTAAGAAATTAGTAACAAATAATACACATGCATCATAGTCATGATTAGCTTGAACTCTATCTAATTCTTCTACTAGTTCATCTTCTATTCTTGCAAATTCTTTATAATCAGTAGTAAATACTTGACCTACTACCATACTTCTTTCATTAACATTATAAATTTTAAAATCTTTAAAAATTATATCTGATGGTGTCATACCTTCAATAGATACTCCACTCTCTAATAATTCTAATCCATATGTATTAATATTTAATTTAGCTATATGAGCTAATTCTTTAGCAACCATTTTATCTGTTTCAGTAGTTGTTGGACTCTTTAACATAAGAGTATCAGATAAGATACCACTTAATAATAAGCCAGCAATATCTTTAGTAATCTTAACACTGTTTTCTCTATATAAGAAGAATACTATTGTACAACTTGATCCAACTGCCATATTTCTAAAGTTAATTGGATTAGAAGTATTAATATCACCTATATTATGATGATCAATAATTTCTAATATATCAGATTCATATAAACCATCAACTGATTGTCCAACCATATTATGGTCTACTAAGATTACTTTCTTTCTATTTATTTCATGAGCATCAATTGTTCTTAACATACCTAAGCAAACATTATTGCTATCAACAATTGGATAGTTTGTATGTTTTAATTTAGATGTTGCTTCAACAAAATCAGTTAAATAGTCATCTTTATTAAATGTAATAACTGATCCACCTCTTTTAATAGATTTAATTGGATTAGCTAAACATAATACTCTAGCAATCTTAAATGAAGATTTAGGAGTACATATTACATTTATATTATTTGCCTTGGCTTGTTTCTTTTGCTCTTTATTTAATTTTTTATCCTTAACAACTATTATTAATTTAACTTTACTAGTTAAAGCATAATTGATGATAGAAGCTCTATCTCCAACTATAAGAATAGATTCATTATCTAAAGGAATATCTCTTATAAATGATGCATCATCAAATGTTGCAGCATGTGCATAACCTTCTATATGTTCATCACATTTTATATAGTCTTTTGATTCTAATATATTAACTAAGTCATCGAATGATGTACTTATTTTAATTGATTCATTAAATATCATTTCATTTGCAACTTCTTTTAATGAAACATAACCTGTTAATTTCTTCTCATCATCTACTAATGGAATACCTGTTATACTATTTTTATTCATCATATTGAATGCTTCTATAATAGGTCTATTTTCATTAATTAAATAATTCTTATGAAATTTAACATCTTTTATTTTTACCTTAACATCATTTAAATATTTTGGTTCTTCTAAATTAAATTTGTTTAATACAAATTTTGTTTCTGGATTTAATGGACTTAGCAATCTTGGTTCAGCATTAAATCCTAATTTATTTTTTAAATTAGCATATGTAATAGAACTACAAACCGAATCTGTATCAGGATTTTTATGTCCGAATATATAGATCTTATCCATGTTATCCCCTCCTTAACGTATACGATTATAACATAAAATAAAAAGATATAGAATAGTTTTCTATATCTTTTTCACGTTCTTAAACTTCAATTAATTCATAATCATGGTTGCCGTTGATTATGTCTTCTTTATAAATTTTTGAGTTGCCTAAATGATTTTCTAAACTATAATTCTTTGCACCTTCCATAGTAGCAAATACAGAATCTCTAAGTGAAATGCCGTCTTCACTTACCTCTGCTACACGATATACACAATCTGATAAACTATCTAATGTTTTTTCAATAATAGATATTTTACGATTGTAGTATTTTTTGCTAGCTATCATCGCACTTTCTTCTGTTTTGAACACTGGGTCTAGAACCATATCTAGGTCGTCAATCTTCAATTGATATACATTCATTTTTACCTCTCCTTTTCTATTTTAATTATATAATAAAAAGAGGATAATTATGCTATCAAAAACATACTCTTTACAGCAAAAAATTAACTTATTTTTTTAACTAACGAATTTATGTTATTTTAAGAAATGTTCGCTTTACATAATAAAAAAATCTAGCTTATTTACTAGATTTTTTAGTTGTTGTTTTTGCAACTTTTTTCTTAGTTGTTGTAGACTTTTTAACAGTTTTTTTAGGTTCTTCTTTCTTTGGTTCTTCCTTTTTAGTAACTGTTTTCTTTTCAACTACTTTTTTTACTTTTTTATCATGATGTTCTCTTACCTTTTTTTCAAGTGCAATTATTTCAGCTTCTTGTTTTTCTTCTTCAGCTTTTGCAAGTTTTCTTTCATATAATTTAATTTTCTTTTCAAGTAATAAACCTTTATCTACAACTAAGTATAATAATACTGAAATAATAACAAATGGAATACCTATAAAATTATAACCTCCAAAGTTATTATTTATTTTTATTAAATCTCTAATAATAGTAATTATTATTGGTTGAGTAAATAATAATATCATTGTTAAAGGTACAGATTCTTTTAATATTTCTAAATTTTCTTTTGTATAAATATTATCTAGTATTAATGATTTATATAATTTAGAATAACCACCTAATACAAAGAATAATAAAATATATGTTATAGAATCAGCAAATCCAATTCCAGCAGCAGATACAATAGTATCTAACTTACCAAATCTAATAATTGATTCTAATACTTCTTGAATATCATTTCCTGTTATATGATTTATCATAGTGGCAATTAAAGTATTTGGCATAGTATCACCTTTTACTAAACTAAATACAGTTAATCCTAAAGTTTTTCCTGCTGTTAATATAAATAATATTAAGCAGAAATATTTAATTAACAATAAAATAACATTACCAATATGGTAAATAATCTTCTTATCTCTAATATCCACATTAACCACCTATTTTCTATTAAAATAATATCATATTATATATGAAAAGTGAAGATTTTACTCTTCACTTTTTAATTCAAATATAACATCTCTTAATTCCATTGCTCTTTCGAAATCTAAGTTCTTTGCAGCTTCTTTCATTTCTCTTTCTAAGTCTATTAATAATTTATCTTTATCTTTCTTAGATAGTTTATTATTTTCAGCTTTAATAGCTTCATCTTCTTCTTTATTAGAAATTAGATCTCTTATTTCTTTAATAATTGTTTTAGGAACAATACCATGTTCTTTATTATATTTATCTTGAATAGATCTTCTTCTTTCAGTTTCTTCTATTGCAGTTTTCATACTATCAGATATAGTATCAGCATACATGATTACTTCTCCATTTGCATTTCTAGCTGCACGTCCAATTATTTGGATAAGTGATCTATCACTTCTTAAGAATCCTTGTTTATCAGCATCCATGATACATATTAAAGATACTTCAGGTAAATCTATACCTTCTCTTAATAGATTAATACCTACTAATACATCATATTTACCTAATCTTAATTCTCTTAATATTTTCATTCTTTCTAAAGTTTTAACTTCAGAATGTAAGTATGCAACTTTAATACCTATATTCTTTAAATAAGAAGTTAATTCTTCAGCCATACGTATTGTTAATGTTGTAATTAATACTCTTTCATTTTTTTCTTTTCTTATATTAATTTCATTAATTAAATCATCTATTTGACCTTCAGTTTTTCTTACTTCAATCTTTGGATCTAATAAACCAGTTGGTCTAATAATTTGTTCTGTAACTTTATTATTAACAAGTTCCATTTCATAGTCACCTGGAGTTGCAGATACATATATAACTTGATTTATTTTAGCTTCAAATTCATTAAATTGAAGTGGTCTATTATCTAATGCACTTGGTAATCTAAAACCATATTCTACTAATGTAGTTTTACGCATACGGTCTCCATTGTACATTCCTCTTACTTGTGGAATAGTTACATGTGATTCATCTATTATTAATAAATAATCTTTTGGAAAGAAATCAAGAAGTGTTGAAGGAGTTTCTCCTTCTTCTCTTAATGCTAAATGTCTAGAATAGTTTTCTATACCATGACAGAAACCTGTTTCTTTTAACATTTCTATATCATATGTACATCTTTCTCTTAATCTTTGTTCTTCTAGATGCTTATTATGTTCTTTAAAATATTTTAATCTTTCATCTAATTCAGCTTCTATTCTTCTAATAGATTCATCTATCTTATCTTTATTAGTAACAAAGTGAGTAGCTGGGAATAACATAGCTGTTTTCTTTTGTTGAATTATACTTCCCGTTAATACATCAAATTCAACTATTCTATCTATTTCATCACCAAATAATTCTACTCTTATACCATTTTTCTTTTCAGATGATGGAACTATATCAATAGTGTCCCCTTTAGATCTAAATGTACCTCGGTGAAAATCTAATTCATTTCTTTCATATCCCATATCAACTAATCTACCTAGGATATATTCTTTACTCTTTTCATCACCAGTACATAAAACTAAAGCTTCATTTTCATAATCTTCTTTATCACCTAAACCATATATACAAGATACTGATGAAACTATAATAGTATCATCTCTTGTTAATAACGATTCAGTTGCAGCATGTCTTAATTCATCTATTTCATCATTTATAGATGCATCTTTTTCTATATAAGTATCACTTTGAGGAACATATGCTTCTGGTTGATAATAATCATAGTATGATACAAAGTATTCTACTCTATTCTCTGGAAATAATTCTTTCATTTCTGCATATAATTGACCAGCAAGTGTTTTATTATGTGCAAGTATTAAAGTTGGTTTATTGACTTTAGCAATAACATTAGCCATGGTAAATGTTTTACCTGTACCTGTAGCACCTAATAATACTTGATTCTTTTTACCTTCTTCAATACCTTTAACTAATTCATCTATGGCAGTTATTTGATCTCCTGCAGGTTCATAATTTGAAACTAATTTAAACATATTATTCCTCCTTTCATAAATGTATTATAGCATTAAAAAAGTAAGATATCTATCTTACTTTTTGGTATAAAGAATTGCAGCATCTTCTTTTGATCCTGATTCAAATTTTACTATTTCTAAAATATTACCTTCTAATGCTCTTAATACATCAATTGTGCTATATCCTTCAAAGTGATTATTCTTTTCAAAAGCATATATATACATTAATTGTAATATTCCATCTTTACTTAAATGATTACAAAATTGATCAAAATTATCTTTTATAAATTGATAAATTGGAATATTACCACGACATGAATTAATATATTGTAAGACATTAGATAATATAATTCTATCGTATTGTCTATCTCCTAATACACCATCCATATCATATATATTACCAGGTATAAAATCAAAATTAGTTTCTTTAATATTATTCTTTAATAAAGTGAAACTATCTTCACTTGCCATATATGGAGACATTCTTTTTAATGCTTCAAAAGAAAACATTTCATCTTTAGATAAATTAAATTCTTTTGTATTTGAAATAGCATCATAGAAATCTCTTCTAGTATCACTTTCATTTAATAAATGTAATTTATATTGCATATAATCTTTAGTACCTTCATTTATATCCATAACCATTACATCTTTAGAACCATATAAACAAGCATTTAATGCTTGATCCATTGAAGATCCTACAGTTAATACTCTCTTATCTTTAACATCCATATGTTTAATATAACCAGATATACTTTCAGTAGTAAATGGATATACCTTATCAACAAATGCCATATTTATCTCCCCTTTTTACAAACAAACAACGTTTGATAGTATATCAAATTTTAATATATGTGGCAAATTACATCAAAGATGTTATAATATTTCCAGGTGTTTTATATGAATGAAAAAGAATTAATTGAATATTACAATAAACACAATGAAGATAAAAGATTAAAAACTAAACATGCTAATATAGAATATATAACTGCTATGAAATATATACATGCGATTATTAAAGAAGGATATAGAATATTAGATGTAGGTGCAGGAACAGGAGCTTACTCTATTCCACTTAGAGATGAAGGATATGATGTTACTGCAGTTGAATTAGTAAAACAAAATCTTAAATATATGGAAAAAGCTAATATAAATTGTTATCAAGGAAATGCTATAGATTTATCTAGATTTAAAGATAATTCATTTGATATAGTTCTTTTATTTGGACCTATGTATCATTTATTAAGCATGGATGAAAAAGTAAAAGCTTTAGAAGAAGCTAAAAGAGTTTCTAAGAAATATATATTTATATCTTATTGTATGAATGAATTTGCTCTTATATATCACGGTTTTATAGAAGGATATATTAAAGATGATATAAAAAATATAGATGATAATTTTAAAATACTAAAAGATAATGATAATTTATATTCTTATGTAAGATTAGAAGATATTAATTATTTAAAAGATAAATGTAAGTTAAAAAGAGTTAAAATTATAAATCAAGATGGACCTACAGAATATATTAAAAAGATAATAAATAACATGGATGATGAACAATATGAATTATTTATAAAATATCATTTATCGACATGTGAAAGACCTGAATTATTAGGTGCTGGAAGACATATATTAGATATATTAGAAAAGTAACATAATCTATTTAGATTATGTTTTTTTTATGATAAAATAATTTTATAATAGAAGGTAGTTTATATGATTAAAAAATATTTAGGTACAACTATTTTTTATGTATTATCTATTATTACACTTGCAATATTAATAACTTTATTAGCAATAAAAATGTATACAAAGAAAACTATAATAAATCTTGATTTAGTTGAAATAACATATGAAAATAAAATCAATAATCAAGGACAATATCATATTGTAGTTTCATATGAAGATGATAGACCTACTTATTGCTCTATAAATGGAATACATTATAAAGAAATACATGATTGTAATTTTGATTTAGAACCTGGTAATTATACTTTATATATTAAACAAGAAGATCAAACATATAAAAAAGATTTTCAAATTATATCTAATATAGTTGGAGAATTTTCTTCTACTTTAGATAGAACTCCTATTTATTATTTAGCTTTAAATGGAACAAAGAAAATGCATTATGAATTTAAATATGATGATAAATTTGATAAAACAGTTTCTTATTCAATAGAAGATCCTGAAATAATATCTATAGAAAATAATACTATTAAAGGATTAAAAAAAGGTACTACTACATTTACTGCTAGATTATTAGATGGTAATAGTAAAACATATACTGTTCAAGTAACAAATTTAATTCAACCAATTTCTCCTAATAATGATAAACCATATTTACCATGTGGAAGATATTCAGAAGAAGAAGCTGAATTAATGGATAAAATATTAGATTCAAGAATTCAAGAAGCTGGAGTTGGTACTAGAGGTGCTGTACTTGCAGCTGCTAGATTCTTAAGTATGGAATTACCTTACTCTATTAGATACTTTAATGAAAATGGTAGATTACAAGGTCATGGTAGACCAAAGATTGATGGCGAAGGAAGATATTATCATAAAGGATTATATTTAAGTGCTAGTAAATATAAAGATATATCAAAGTCTACTTCTACTGGTCCTAAAATGTGGGGATGCCAAATATATGATCAATTTATATCTAAAATGAATATGAATGGATTTACCTGTTCAGGATTTGTTACATGGGCTATGTTAAATGGTGGATTTGATATTGGAGATGTTGGTGCTGGTGATTATGCACAATTTGATGATGATTTATCAGATATGGGACCTCATCAAAAAATAACAACTGAATATATGACAAATGGTAATTTTAAACCAGGAGACTTTATAGGAAGAAATGGACATGCAGCACTTATAATTGGTGTTGATGATAATAATGTTTATACTGCTGAATCATTACCAGCAAAATTAAAAGTATATACATATGAAAGATATCATGGAATTGTTAAAGATGATAATTTAACTTATGTAATTGAAATGTCAGATATCTATCCAAATGGTGATGGCTTCTGGACATGGATGTGGAATGATTAAAAAAAGAGACAATTAAGTCTCTTTTTTAATTATTAATTCCATGATGTACAATTGGTCCATTTATATCTAATGTTCCAAATTTATATCCATTATTAGTCATATATCTTAACATATCATCTAAAGCATTTAGTGTACTCTTCTTTATATCATGCATTAATATAACTGGCTTAGATGTATTTTTAATACCTCTTATAACATTATTATATACTTGAGTACTATTAGCTCCTGCTGCATCATTTGAATCTACATTCCAATCAAAATATTGATATCCTTCTGATTGCATTACTTGAGAAAGTGTTGTCATGATTCCTCTTGAATGTCCTCTTGATACTGTATTAGAAGAACCACCTGGGAATCTAAATATATTACTTCTCTTTCCTGTTTGTTGTTCAATAATATCATTCATAGCATTAAAATCATTTTTATATGCTTCAACTGAATTATATATATTCCAGTTATGTGTTAATGAATGAACTGCAACTGTATGCCCTCTTCTAGCTTCTTCACCTAATACCCATTGATAACTTGTAAATTGATTTGTTACAAAGAAAGTTGCTTTAGCATTATATTTATCTAATATATCTAAGAATTGCATAGTATATCCGCCTGGACCATCATCAAATGTTAAATAAACTACTTTACCATTTCCAGGTTTATCAGTTTCTTCATTTACAACAGGTTCTGTTTTCTTAGTAACATATATAGTTCTTTTTGCACTTATATTATACTTATCATTTTTATATGTTAATTCATAAGTACCTAAAGTATTAGTATCTACATTTCCTTCAACAGTTACACTTTCATCAGGAAGTTCTATACCACATCCAGTATAAACTTTAGCACCTTGATCTTTATATTCATTTCCTATATATATAGTTTGAGTTTTATATCCATTTAATACTATTTTATTTTTAGGTTCTTCTTGATCTTTAATTGGTATAGATACTTCATTTTTATTTCCATGTGAATCTACTACACTTAATAAATAAGTTGAACCATTATCTTTTTTAGTAACTTTATCTGTTATATCTCCATCATAATTATCAGTAGCTTTATATGTTGGTTCTTTAGATATCGCTTTAGAACAATAATCTCTTATTAATTCTTTTTCTTCTACATTAATAATAGGCATAGATTTATCTACTACTTCTACATTTCTAGTTAATTTATATGTTTTACCATCTACTACTATATCATATTCATATATGTAATTACCAAATTTAGTAATATCAATATTATTAGATTCATGAACATCATATTTAACAGTTCTTCCATGTCTATTAACATTAATACCAGGATCTTTATATTCTTCATTTATATTAGCTAATAAATTAGTATCACCTATTAATTCAACATTAACTTTATTTAGATTGTGTCTTATACCAATTATTGTAACTAAATTAATTATAATAACTAATAAAATACCAGTTATTACAAACACTTTATACAATTCACTTACTCTCATTTTGTGAAATATCATATATACCAACACCTATCTATAAAATTATAACACTTTAAACTTTTTAATCACATAGATAATACTATTTTTTTACTATTTTAATTTTATATATGGTATAATAATACTTGTTTAGGGAGGAGAAACTAACATGAAGAAGAATATCAACTTAATCATTATTGCTGTACTTGCAATTGCTGTTATTGTTGAAACAATAATCATTGCATCTGGTAGAGCTCATATGATTCCAAAGTTAGAAAATGGAGAGGAAGCAATCATTGAATTAAAAGATGGTACTAAATATTCAGCAAATGAAATTTGGAATGAAATTAAAATAAGCAATGGTTTATCAAACCTACTTAATAAAATCGATTCTAAAATTTTAGATGAAGAATATAAAGATTCTGAAGCAGATACTAAGACATATGTACAAACTGCTGAATTATCTATCAAAGCTCAATATAAAGATAAAGATGGAAATTATGATGAACAAGCATTAAATGATGCATTACAAAATTATGGATATAATTCATTAGATGCATATTTAGCTACAGTTAAATCTAATTATTTAACTAATAAAGCTGCAACAGATTATGCTAAAACATTAATTTCTGATTCAGATATTAAAGCATATTATAAAACAGATATTAGACCTGATTTAACTGGTGTACATATTTTAGTTAAACCAACTGCTACTGATGATGCATCACTTGCTGCTGCTAAAACTAAAGCTGAAAATATCATAAGTGAAATTAATAAGAAAGTTAAATCTGGAACTAAAATTGAAGATGCATTTAAAGCATATGATGAAGATTCAGATGATGCTACATTATATCAAGATTTAGGTACTTTCAATTATACAGATATGGTTGAAGATTTCTCAAAAGCTGCTTATAACTTAAAAGCTGGAGAAATGTCTAAGACTCCTGTTAAAACTTCATATGGATATCATGTTATCTTAATTACTAAAGTTGGAGAAAAGAAATCATTAGATGATGCTAAAGAAGAAATTATTTCTGCATTAGCTGAAAAGAAAGTTACTGATGATTCTACTATCTCAGTTACAGCTATGGATAAATTAAGAGAAAAATATGGTATGAAGATAATTGATTCTGAATTAAATGAAAGATATAAAAGATATATCAATTATCAATTAAATCAAAAAAATAATAAATAATAAAAAGGAGGTTTAAAACCTCCTTTTTTATTTGCTATTTCTAGATATATTTAAAATCTTTTTATATACATCATTCCAATTATCATTTTCTTTAAATAATAAAGTTTTAATACCATATGATGCTATATCATCTAAATTCATTTGAGTATCATCTATATGTAGCTCTACTCCATGTTCTAAACATGTTTTTCCTTTATATCTAGCTTGTAATACTAATTCATCATATGTTAATAATTGGCTTTTTAAACATCTTAAAGTAACTAATCTTTGATCTTCTGGTCTAGCTGTTACTATCTTAATAACATGACCATTTAATTTTAATTTATATAATGCTTCTGCAGCATTCTCCTTTAGTTTTACTCTAGATGCTATTTCAGTTCTATATAAGTCCCAAAATTGTCTTATATACTTATCATTCCACCCTGTGTTAATATTACTTGGTACTTTATCAGTATATGTTCCTAGATCATATAATCTATAATAATCTTTCCAAGCATTAATTATTTCTATTTTAGAATCAGTTAAAGTATCATCTATATCTATACCTATTACCATTACTTTTTAAGTTCCAATCTAATAGCATCAGGTAAACTTCTTACTATTTGATAATTTAAATTACCTTTATTACTATCTACATAATTATAGAAATAATTTACTTCAGGATATTTAATATATTTTCTAGCTATTTGTAAATATCTACTACCTACATTTGAATTACTATGTTTATATGCTTCTCTTGCAACAATTAAATATATTAATCCTTTTTCTTCATCATTATAATTAGATAAATCTAATTGTTTATTTCTAAGGGCTTTTCTAACATATTCATCTATATTATCAAATCCATACATATGATTATATAAAATATTATATGAATCATCTTCTACTTCAGGTGGACATATATGTCTTTCTAATCTATTAATCTTTTCATCTTTAAATAATTTGTTATATAGTCTAACTAAATCAGGATCATATCCTTTTGTTTCAACTAAAGCTTTTCTAACTATTTCTTTAGCATTTTCTATTTTACCTAAATAAATTTCATAATCAACTTTATTAAGTATATCTTCTACATTAATTTCCTTTGTTTCTTCATTTACTTTAGCATATATATGATACTTACCTTTTCTATCAGTACATGTATATGTATCAATATTATTATATAAATTAATCATAAATTCTTTCTTTAATGAAGTTAATCTATCAGAAGATACTATATCTTTTATAGTTTGTTTACCGTTTAATTCATCTATTAAAGATTCTTCTAATTCTAAATCATCATCTAGTGAATTATATACAACATTATTTAATCTATAATTCATAAAATTATATGCAAATTTAATATATGGCATATTAACTTCTTGATGAGTTCCTTTTCCTCTTGATTCTATAAAATCAATTAAATATTTAGCAAACTCTAAATCACCATTTTTAATAGATTCAATACATTCATCTTCTATTTCTTTTAAATTTATTTCTTTTCCTCTTCTTAAATCATCCATATATTCAAATAAATATTCAAAGTCATAATTCTTTGCTAAAAATAATAATAACATTGCACTTTTACTATTACATTCATTAGTAAATAAAAATAAGATATTTCTTAATTCATTCCATCTTTGATCAATTGAATAATAATAAACATCCCATACATATTCTTGAAATCTTTCTTCACTCATATATATCCCTCACTATTTGAATTTTATTATATATTAATATATATATTAAATCAAACAAAAACATGCTATTTTTTAGCATGCTTTTTATTTCTCTTATTAGCTATTATATATACTACTATTCCTATAATAGTAATTGTAAACATTAATATACCAATTAGTAATGCTATATTAAATTCTTTAGGTATTAATATATATGTTGCTTTATCTCCAGAAGGAGCTGTTACTAAAATTACATATATATTACCTGATTTAATTATTTCAACATTACTATCTTCATCTTCAGGTATAGCTTCTATTTTAAAATCTTTTTTTGCACTATATCTATAAAAAAATATTTCTTTCTTGAAACTAGAAGTTAATTTACCATTTTCTAATTTTAGTTCTTTTAAGTAAATGTTATTAGACACTTCACCAGCTAAATTCCTACCACGATTAATAATGACATTATAAGTTTTAACTGATTCATCTTCTGCTGTTACATTTATCTTATATAGGTTTTCTCCTATACCTAATGATGATGGACCATCTATCTTAGCAATACCATATTCTTTATCTTCAACTTCATAAGAAATATTTACTTTATCTATTTCATATGGAATATAAACAATATAATTAGTTTGATCTTTATTAAATGCTGGACTTAATATACCTTGATCAACACTTATACTACTTAAATAATTATTAGTACTTAATACTTTATTAGGATCTTTTCCTCTTTTAACTTGTATTACATAAGTTCTTGTACTTCCATTTTCAGCTGTTACTTTAACTTCTACTTTAGTAGTTTTTTCAGCAACTAAATCATTATTAGAAATAGATACTTTTGATTTAGAATCATTTGCTTTTGCATCAATATTTAATTTACTAACATCATATGGAACATCCATATGATATTCTAAAGTACCTGAATTAAATCCTGGATTTAATTTACCATTTGATATATTTAATGACTTTAATGTAGCATCTCCAGATCTATCATCTTTTCTATTAACATTAATAATATAATTTTTTGTTGCTCCGTTTTCTGCTTTGACATTAACACTTATTTTATTATTACCATAATTTAATTGTTTAGTACCAGTTCCTGATACACTTGATTTACTATCTTCTGCTTGAGCACTGATAGTAACACTTGTAACATTAGAATCTACATTAACATTGTAATTAGTGTTACCTGGACTAAAATTAATTCCACCAGGATTAATACTTAAACTCTTTAAATTATTATTACTACTAGGAGG
>CAMOID010000006.1 GCA_946615975.1 uncultured Caryophanales bacterium | reverse complement strand
GAAAAGTGTCATGTATGTATGGATAATTATAAATATTATTTAATGGATAGAAATAATTGTAAATATAGAATATTAACTGATTATGAAATACATTTAACACATATATTAAATTATCAAGCTATTGATAAGATAGAAGATATAAATGCTTATAAAAATATGGGTATAAATAATTTTAGAATTGAATTATTAGATGAAAATTATAATGAAACACTTAATATTATTAGAAGGGTTAAAGATAGTCTATGAAATTAAAATATCTTATATTATTATTAATTCCTTTAGTAATATGTGGATGTAGTAAAAAGGAAGAAGTTAAAACAATTCCTGATTATGATTCAGATATTAAATGTGTTAAAACAGGACAAACATATGATCTTGAAGATGGTACTCCAGAAGACTTTATAAGTAATATTTATGTTTATTTAGATGATAATGAAAATGTTGAAAGTGCAATATTTCAAAATATAAGTAAAAGTACTGTATTTGATAAAGCAACTATTGAACTAACAAATCAATTACTAAGTGTTTATAAAGATATTGATGGTATAGATGCTTTTACTGATACAGTAGATGATAAATTAATAATAACAATTAAATATAATTATTTGGATATGGATTTAGATTTAGCTAAGAAGAAATTAGGTTCTATTATTGATGATGATAATATAATTAAGAAAGCAAAGAAACTTCCATTTAGCTATGAAGAATTTAATAAGTATTCTTTAAGTGGTTATGAATGCAAATAAAAAAAGAACTATTTCTAGTTCTTTTTTTCAGTCTATTTTTATTTAAAAAATACTTTTTTTAAGAGTTCGAAGTAGTTTTTTTTATAGGGGAAGAAATGTAAAAAAAGATATTTCTTACTCTAGTATTCTTTAAATACTTTTCGACTCATAAGCATAAGTTGTTCATAAATAAGGGTTTCTTATTTATTTTATTAAATAAAAATATTAATTGTAAATATAATACACATTTCCTTAAATAATACCTTTTAAATATTTAAGTCTAGTTCTACAATCCGAAGATTTAAGAATGTGTTACTAGTAGATATAATGATAAATTAAACTCCTTCAAGATATCATTATTAATTAATACGTCTTTTTACATATTAATTAGGTAAGTACTTCAAGAGTACCTCTTTTTGGTTAGTTATCAAAGTTGTTGAAGTCTAGATGCTGTATCTGAAATACGGGTCCAAACACATTAATCGTGATATAATTCCAAACAATCACATAGAAAGTAATTCATACATCCGCCTGCGAGAGCATTTTTAAGATTCCATCATGAAAACTATTAATTAATGTTAAAAAATTGTATTTTTGGTAACCACCTATAATAATAATACAACATATAATTTTTAATTTGTTAAATTTACAATAACTTTTATTTATTAGACATTAAATTTTACATAATAATATTGTAAATAAAAAGAGACTTAGAAGTCTCTTTTCTTAAAGAATAATATAGATAAACCATATGATATAGTAAATAGTATTAAAGTAATACTTGATAATACTAATACACCATTTGATTCCATCCATTTAATAATTGCTTCCCAATCAAGTTGAGCCATATCAAATACATTGAATGATACAGATACTACTGCAGCAATTCCAAGTAATAACATTACTATACTTAATAGAACAAATCTTGCTTTTTCACATCCATATTTATAAATAATTGGATAGAATACAGCATCTACTAATAATCCAGCTAATTCTAACATTAATAAGAATCTTAACATATCTATATTTAATGCATCTATTATTGGATTTAATGTGAAATTAATTATAGTAAATATAATTGCTCCAACAAAGAATGATATTACTGCCATTAATAGAGTATATAAATATCTTGCTGATATCATTTTAACTCTAGAATATGGACCAGATAATGTATAAGATAATGTGTTATAGAATTCATCTGTTTGGAATGTATTCATTCCAGATGTTAATAATGCCATTGGTACAGTTATGATTGCTAATGTATAGTTAGCTAATGCATAACTTAATAACATTGATCCAATGAACATTACTACTAGATTTTTCCAAGTACTTTTTAATGTTAGTGCATCTTTAATTATTAATCCTCGCATATTGCACCTCTTATATATAAAAGCATAATGTCATCTAATGTTGTGATATTTTTAATATACTTATTATATTCTTTCTTCATGTTTTTCTTTTCTATAAGTACTTGATAATCATTTCTATTTTCTTTATATCTTGTAATATCTTTTTTATTAAATTTCTTAAATTCATCTTTATCTAATTCAATTACTATATAATCTTCTTTAACCTTTTTAAGTGGTTCATCAAATACTATAGTACCTTTAGATATAAATATTACATCATCTGCAATATGCTCTAAGTCTGATGTTATATGAGTTGATAATAATATAGAATTATTTTTATCTTCAACAAATTCTTGGAACATATCTAATATTTCACTTCTTATTACAGGATCTAATCCAGAAGTAGGTTCATCTAAGATTAATAATCTTGGATGATGTGAAATGCATGCAGCAATTTCAACTTTCTTTCTCATACCTGTAGATAATTTTTTTATTTCTTTCTTATATGGAATATTAAATTCTTTTATATATTTATAAAATAATTTTTGATCCCATTTAGAATATGTATTTTTCATGATAAGATTTAAATCTCTTATAGTAAATGATTCGTTTATAAATGAATCATCATATACAATACCAATATCATCTTTTAATTTATAATTATAATCTTGACCAAATAACTTAACTTCGCCTGAGTCTTTAGCCATTGCATCTAATACACATTTAATAATTGTTGTTTTACCAGCACCATTTTCTCCAATTAGACCAACAATTTTACCAGCTGGAACTTTGATATTAACATCTTTAAGAGAAAATTCTTTAAATGTTTTATTTAGTTTATTAACTTCTAAATTGTTCATATATCCTCCTGTATATTTATAAATAGATTATAGCATATACAAAAAACATAAAAAAGTTCATTTTACTATGTACTTACATTAAAAATGTGTTATAATTTAATTGCAGTGCCTACTGCATTTTTTTTATTTTATAAACACAAAAGCAAGATTATGTTCTTGTTTTTTTATTTATATAATTTTATAATTTAGATAGAAGGTGAGAATATATGATAGATAAATTAAAGAAAATAGAAAAGAGTATGATATTTAGTACTGTTGTTACTTTAGTATTAGGATTATTATTAACAATATTCCCAGGATTATCTTTAAAAATACTTGCATATGTAATTGGTATTTCATTAATGATAATGGGTGGAGCATTTATTATTGATTATGTTAAAGGTACAAGATTAGAAAAAATAACATCTATATCTTTTGTATTAGGAATAATATTTGTTAGTATTGGTTTATTCTTTATTGTTGCTCATGCTAAACTATTAAGTTTTATAATGATCATAATTGGAATAATATTCTTAATTAAAGGTTTATGCAAAGTACAATTAGCATTAAATGTAAGAGGAGTTTTAGATTCATGGAAATATAATTTAATTGTTGGTGTTTTAACATTAACTATTGGATTAATATTAGTTTTAAATCCTGGTAAGAGTGCTGAAACATTCTTAAGAGTAGTAGGTATTTTTATTATAATTGGATCATTTGCTGATTTAGCAGAATCTATTTGGATTTTAAGAGATTTAGATAAAGTACATGATGCTGATTTTATAGATAAAAAGAGAACAGATATAAGTATTCTTGATACAAGTGAGGAAGAAGAAATACCTGATGAATCTCCAGCAGTTGATGCTGTTATAATTGAAGAAAAGAAAAGCAAAAAGAAAGATAAGTAATCTTTCTTTTTTATTTATATTGATATATAATTATTATAGGAGAATGGAATATGGAGAAAAAAGAAGTTAAAGATGTTGAAATTGTTGAATTAGGATATAGAGGATATTTTATATTAATGTGTATTTTCTTAGTATGTGCATGTGGTATTATTGCTTTATTAATGAATCATTTAAAGAATAATAATTTAGAAATAAGAGAATTAAAATCAAAAGTACAAGAAGAAGAAAAAGAATGCCCTAATAATTCAGTTCCAGTTTATCTAAGAGATAAAGATTTAGTTATTACTTTATTTAGTAATAAATTAAATAAAGAAGAAACTATTATTGAATATAAAATAGATGATATTTATTTTGAAGATACTTCATTATTTATGGATGGTGGAGAATATGCAGGTCATTATTCAAATGTAACTGAAGATTCTATATTTGCGGTTATTACATATTCTGTTAAACCTAATGGATCATATGGTAAATCTATTTGGAATAATAGTAATGGAATATATGAAGATGAATGGGTAAAAAATAAAAAATCATATATTCATATTAAAAAGACTGATAAAGGTTATGTAATAGATGGTGACGGTTATGGAGTCAAATGGTAGTACAAAATTTTATCTTAAGTTAAGTTTTTATACTATCATTGGAATGCTTATATATGTTGGTTTAGTATTATATTTGTTTAATAATAATATGATGCTACGTAATAGTGCAAATATTAATATTAGTATTATCTTATTAATAATGATAGGATTTTCTATATTTCAAAATATTATTATTAAAAATAAAAATAATAATATTAAATTAGCTATATGCTTAACATTATTAGTTATATTCTTTGGTGCTACGGCATATAGTAATAATTTGATAATAAAAACTTATTTAGGTAATGAAGAAGTAGAAACATATAATGGAGAACAATATGTTGTTAAAAAGATTAATGAAGAAACATATTACTATAAAATATATTCTACTTATTTAAAATCTAAACAAGCTAATTTTAGTATTTCAAAAAAAGTAATAGATGATAATTATGAAATATCAACTATTACATATTTTGATGATAGAGGTCAAATAAAAGAAGTTAAGACTGAAGGGGAAACTAAGGAGGTTTAAAACTATGACTAGTAAATTAAAAAAGATGGGATATATACTATGTGTTGGTACAACACTTGTATTCCTTGGAAGTATTGGTATTTATAATTCTGGACCAGAGATGGCTGCTATTTGGAAAACTATTCTAATTTCTTTTTTAGCATTATTCTTAATAGTATTAAGTTTCGTTGCAAAGAAATCATTTGGTTTAGATAAGTTTGATAGTTATATATTAGCTACTGGATTTTTTACATTAGTATGTGGATATGTATCTATTGGCGAATATGAACTATTTGGAAAGTGGTTCTCTTTCCATGGTGATGGATTATATATATTCTTAGCTAGTATATGTATTCTAATGGCTATATTATGTTTATTAATGAAAATTAAAACAAAAGCATTTGTATTCTATGAACTTGCTTATGCTTGTTTTACAGCATTAATATATAATGTAGTAATGTTCTTTACTGATAATTACAGTATTTCTATGTTAGTAATACCTAGTATGTTATTAGTTGCTAATATTATTTCTTTATTTGGTAAAGGTTTTTCAGCCTTCTCAGTTATTACATTCGTTTCATCATTTATGTATTTATCATATCTTGGTGAAAAAGATACATGTTATGGATTAATATTTACTTTAATTAATTTAGTGTCTATTTTAATAATAACTAGAAAATATAAAGATAAAGAGTTATTAATATTACCAATATTAGCATTTGGTATAAATACATTATTTACTTATAGTGCTTTATCATATTTTCTTGATTTAAAGATGGCATCTGTAATTATTTCCTTTATAGTAGTTGTATATGATTTATTATTTATTCAATTAGGTGGATCAAAGATTACAGGATATAATGTGTTTACTAAGATAGTTGTAACATTCTTCTTATTTATAGCATGTATGTTTACAACTAGTGATTTATTAACAGGATTATTTATCTATATATTTATTATTGCTTCTTCATTAGTATCTACATTTGTTATTAAATCAGATACTTGTGAAAGACATTTATTACCATATAAATCATTTATGGTTATACAACTATTATCAATGCATTTATCTGATTATATTGGAATTGATTTTGCATTAGGACATATTATATGTAATTTAGTATGTGTTTCTATTTTAATATTTAGTAAAGATAAATATCTTATTGGTGAATTATTATCATTAGTGTTTATAACATTATTAAGATTTGCATTTAATGATGGTAGTATTTTATTCTTTGTTATAGGTATGACTATTATAGTATTTGATTACATATCTATGTTCTTCTTAACTAGAAGATATAATACTGATTCAAATAGAAGAACATTCTTTATATTAATGTTATTCTATATTTTATTCTTAGTAATTAGAGTAGACTTTAATTATTATAAATATTTAATATGTGCTACTGCATATACAATATTATTTATATTCTCTTATAAAGATAAATTACTAGCTGGATTTAGTTTAGGATTTATAGTTGGATCTTTATTACTATATTCTTATTCTATTTCAGGATATCAATTATCTTTATATAGTATGATTATATTTGGTGGTATATTTGCATTTGGTTATTCTATATTTGATGATAGTAAAGCAAGAAATTCATTTATGGCAAATGCTACTATTATATTTGTAATATTAAGTGGATTTGCAAGTATATATTTCTCAATTATAGAATTATCTTTTGCTGTAGTATATTTAACTGAATGTGTAACATTATTAATATATTCAAATATTATTAATGAAAAGAATATCTTTAATGTTTCAATGGTTGCAACTGCATTTATAATTTGTAGATTATTATTTACTATTCAAGGTATCCCAACTGCTGTTGTTATTACTTTAACTGGTATTATAATTATAGTTGTATTATTAGTTATGATTAAAAACTATATTAAGAAAGAACAAGAAAAAGATATTAAAGCTGAAAAAGCAGAACAAGATAGAATTACTAATATCAATAAACAAATTAAAAAAGGACCTTATTGTGGTCATTGTGGATCTCCAGTATCAATAAATGATACTACATGTCCATCATGTTTTAATACAATTCGTGAAGAAGTTAAATTCTGTGGTAATTGTGGTACAAAATTAGGTAAGAATGATACATTCTGCCCTGAATGTGGAGATAAAGTTAAAAAGTAATTATGAAGAGATTAGTATTATTTATATTATTACTAATTCCTTTAAATGTATTTGCAAAAGATGTAGTAACTTTAGATAAATGTATAGATGGAGATACTGCATCTTTTTCTATTAATGGTAATGTTCAAAAAGTTAGATTTATTGCTATTAATGCTCCTGAATATACATCAAAGATAGAACAATTTGGTAAAGAAGCAAGTGAATATACATGTAATAAATTAACTAATGCTAATATAATAGAATTAGAATATGATCCTAAATCAGATTTAAAAGATAAATATGATAGAGTATTAGCATGGGTATATGTAGATAATAGTTTATTACAAAAGGAATTAGTGGAAAATGGATATGCAGAAGTTGCATATGTTTATGATGATTATTTATATATAAATGATTTATGTTCTATACAAGAAAAGACATATAACAATAAAATAGGTATATGGTCTAATGATAAAAGACAAATAGGTTATTGTAGAAATCATAAAAATATCTTTAATGATGAATTTGATTATAATTTTATTGTTAACAATATGATATACATTCTAATATTGATATTATTATTTTGTTTATTTATAATTATTGTAGTAGGTGTTAGTCATGGAAGTAAAAAAAATAGAAAAAGTAGAAGCAAAACCAGATGTTAATATATTTTTAAGAAAACCATTTGTATCTGAAAATAATAAAGAAAATCAACAACCTAATAATGAAGATTTTCAAGTTATGTTAGATGAATCTATTGATAGTTTAATACAAGAAGGTAGTTCATTTAATGATACTGTTAATAAAATAATTGATGATACTTATGGTGAAAGTGAAGAACAAATATTGTCACCTAGACAATTACAATTATTAGAATTACAACGTGCTAGAAGACAATTTGAAACTGTACAAAAATTTAAACAAAATGATGAAGCTAAAGTACAAAGATTAAAGCATTAAAAAAGACATCTATTTTTTAGATGTCTTTTTATTTAATACTTCTTTTTCTTTATTATAAACTATTATATTAATAATTATTATAGGTAATATTAATAGAGTAGAGAAGAATAAATCTTTTGGTGATTTATTAAAGTCTAATGTTAATATAAACATTTCTACCCATAGACAAATACCAATGAATAAATATTCTAACTTTTTAAATACTAATGTTGTAACTGATAGTATTGCTATTAAAGCTAATATAGTAAGTATTAATGCCCACCAACTTGAAGAATAGATTGTTTGTAATAGTTTTTGAATTCCTAATGCATTAAATATCATTGAATCATCATAGTTTAATGTATCAGTATATACAAATGCTAAAGTACATATTGAACTAATAATTATTTCTGCTATTGTTAATACTACTAAATATATACTATTTTCTTTTAATAATTTTTTCATATTATCACCTAAGTAAATTATAGCATAAAAAAAGAAGATTATATCTTCTTTTATTTATACCATGAATCTACAATTCTTAATGAAGTTGATACTGGCATTGGATTTGGTAATGGGAAGTTAACTAGAAGTGGAACTTTAAATGCAGTACCAAATACTAATCCCATACCTGGATGTAATGTCTTTATCTTTTCAATATTTTCATCAGTAACATTTGATGAAATACTTCTAACTATTTCTAGATCTTCTGGATAGAACAATCTAAATACTATGAAGTTAGAACATTGAGATATAGCTGTCTTAGATAACTCTTTAGGTCTTTGAGTTATGAATCCTAAGATAGTACCATATTTTCTACCTTCTTTAGTGATTCTATCAAAAATGTTATATCCTAATACTTCAGTATCAGTATCAGCAGTAACATATCTATGTGCTTCTTCTAGTAAAATATGTATTGAATAATCTCCTCTTGGTTCATTTGTAGTAGTAAATTCAAAGAATAATTTAGAGAATATTTTTACTAGATTTTTTGCAAATCTATCATCAATAAAAGATAAGTTAACATCTACTAATTGACATGGTGTAGTACCATCAGCTGTACTAAAGAAATCTTTAATGAAATCTTCTTTAGTCCAATATTTATCTGAAGTAAAGTAATTAACTTGATCTGAATTTATAATAGATTGTAATCTAGATTTTAATACATTATTTCTATCATATACTAATTCATTTGTATATGAACCTTCATTTATAAGAGCAAACTCTAATGCATAGTAAATATCTTGAAGTGAATAAACTATATTTTGATCTAAATCAATATCTTCATTATCAACTTTTACATATGATTGAATAAATTCAACAACTAAGTTCATTGCATTAATTTTACCTTGATCATCAATGTTTAAACATTGTCTTAATGTTCTATCATATCCAGGTTGTTTAATAACTGAATTTAAGTTTAATGAATTTGTATTATAACTTGATAGTAATGAAACTATTTGATCACGCATTTGATTACTTGTTTTACCACTTGATAACATATCAAGAATTGTTCTTGCTATAATATCATTTTTATAATCATCAGCTTTTGGATCGTTAGATTTAAATATTTTTACTAAATCCAATGCTTTAGCTAATACTGGTAATTGTGTTGCATCAGTTGCACCTAATAAAATTGCTAAATCATCAACACCTAAGAAATTTGCAGGTATTGCAAATAATGATGCATTACCAAAGTCTAATTGTGTTGTATATTTTTTAAAATGTAATCCTGGGAATTTTTCCATTTCATCAAATGTATTGTAATATTCACCATATACATCGAATAAACACATATGTGCATTTCTTGGTATTTCATTAGATGAAGTAAAGAATACATTTTGTATTAATCTAGCTAAGCCACATGATTTTCCTGATCCAGTATTACCAATGATAGCAAAGTGATTAGCAAAGAAATTATTTA
Organism: uncultured Caryophanales bacterium; assembly: GCA_946615975.1. Taxonomy (GTDB): domain Bacteria; phylum Bacillota_I; class Bacilli_A; order RF39; family UBA660; genus UBA6985. Next base: position 29,077 of record CAMOID010000006.1, on the reverse strand, counting down.
AATTAGAAGTTACTACATAATCTTTATAAATAGGTGATGTACCAAATAATAAATTGTTTTTATCTAAATAGTTTTGACTACCTAAGATTGATTCTAGTTCTGATTTAAAAATAATTCTACATGTTGTATTCATTGATGGTTTCTTTAATACACCAGATGAGAATCTGTTATTAATTATTTCACCAATTAATAATACAATTATCTTAGTTGAATCAATTCCTACTATTTCTCCAACAATTTTATGATCTTGTTCAGGAAATACTACATGGTATCCTATATAGTTTGTATCAGCAACACCATTGTTATTTTCAAGAATAATTTTTGATTGATCAAATCCTAGTATTTTACCAAACATTTCTATCACCCTTTATTCTATATAATATAGAATAACAAATTTTCTATTTATTTTCTAGTATTTCATATAAATTTAATCTTTTAATTATATTTTTTATTTGATATACTTATGTAAGAATAGGAAGATGGTCTTAAATGGATGAATTCTTTAGATTTTTATTTGATTTTTTAAGTCAATTCTTTAATGGATTTAAACTAATATTCGAAGGAATAGTAAACGGTTTTGTTTCTATTTTTAATATCCCTGAATATATCAGAATAGTAAGAGATTATTCATCTGAATTCAGTGGTGGTATGTGGATATTAGTTGTTTTATCAGTTGTTTTAGTATTAGTAATTTTAATATTAATAATTGCTTTATTAGTATTTATAATAAGAAAAATTGTTAAACTAAGAAAAAGAGTAGTTGAACAAGAAGAATTATTAAATGAAGTTGCTGACTTACAAGAAAGTGTTAAAAAGTTACAACAAGAAAAAGACGATATTATGGCTATGAAGGTTTCTCAATTAGGTTTAGGACCTAATGATAAAGCTACAGATAAGAAGAATAATGCTCTTTCTACTACAAATGATTCTACACCTGAAGAAGAAACTGAAGAAGGAGATCTATCTAATAAGATTGATCCAAATGCTAGATTCGTTAAGTTATGTACTTTAGACTTAGAATATGCTAACTATAAAATTCAAGATTATGGTAACAACTTCACACTTGAAGAATTATCAACTAATTTTAGAAACTTTGCCGCTTCTAAATTAGGCTTATATTATTCTAAGAAAATGATGGATATTTTCTTATCAGCAATAGCTTCAACAAGATTAGTAATCTTACAAGGTATTTCTGGTACAGGTAAAACTTCCTTAGCATATGCTTGGGGTAAATTTGTTAAGAACGATTCATATATTGCTTCTGTACAACCATCATGGAGAGATAGAACAGAATTATTTGGATACTTTAACGAATTTACTAAAAAGTTTAATGAATCAGGAGTTCTTGCTGAAATGTATAAAGCTGGATTTACTGATGATGTTTATACAATGGTTCTAGATGAAATGAACATCGCGAGAGTTGAGTACTACTTCGCTGAAATGTTATCTATTCTAGAAATGCCATCAGTTGATGAATGGATTATTGATATCGTTCCATCAGCTTGGCCAAATGACCCTAAACGTTTAACTAAAGGTCAATTACATATACCAGGTAATATGTGGTATATCGGAACAATCAACAACGATGATTCGACATTCATGGTTACAGATAAGGTATACGACCGTGCTATGCCTATTGATATAAATGAAAAAGGTACACCATTTGAACCGATTCCAACTGAAGCTGAAAAAATTAATGCTTCATACTTATTAAAATTATTTAAACAAGCTAAAGAAGAACATCCTTTAACAGATGAAATGTATGCTAAAGTTGAACAAATGGATGACTATGTTATTGAACATTTCCGTATCGCTTTCGGTAATCGTATCGTTAAACATATGAGAGACTTCGTACCAGTATATGTTGCATGTGGTGGTAAGGAAATTGATGCTGTTGATTATTTTATTGCTCGTAAGATTTTGAGAAAATTTGAACAATTAAACTTAACTTATATTAGAGATGAAATTGATGGATTTATTAATTTCTTAAATAAATTATTTGGTAAGACAGAATTCTTAGAATGTAAAGAATATCTTGAAAGATTAAAGAAGATGGGATAGGTGAGTGATAATGAATAATGATATGAATTACATATCTGCTTATAATGATATGAATGATGTAATTAAAACTGAACTATCTTCAAATACTAAATCTACTTCTCAAGTTAAAGCCAACTTCCATAAAAGTGAAGTTGATTTAACTTGGTTAGAAATGATGGAAGATACTACTCGTTACATTAATAATATTTTAATGGAACCTAAGAGAGCCATCATTAATAATGAAGAAATATTACAAGTTGAAAAGTCTAAAAAAGTAACTGTAGAATCAGTTATTCATTTAAGTCAACATTCTAATTTGATTGATGATATTAATCTTGATGCAGGGGAAGTTAGACCTAAAAAAGTTTTAAATGTATTAAAAGAAGAAACATTAAATACATATGAAAATAGATTCTTATATACATTAATTAATAATATGCAAACATTTATTAATATGTATGGACCTAATGCGCTAAAAGGTAATAGTATTAATTCTGTTAGAACATTAGAATATAAAGGATCTACAAGAACAGGTACTGAAAAAATTAATATTAATGTATCTTTAGATGCTACTGATATCACTAATCTTGATAAGAAAAAAGATGGTATGACAGTACAAGAACGTATACAAAAACTTAAGAAAGATGTTGCATCTTTCACAAGCAGTGAATTATATAAAACTCTTACACAAGAACATGCTACTCCTGTTAAGAGTCCTATTAAAAAGACAAACCTTATCTTACATAACCCTAACTTCCAAAGATGCGAAGCTTTATGGGATTTTATGGAAAGATATCGTGATGATGCTAAGAAAGAAACTAGATATTCTAGAAATTATACAGATAATCCTGAATTAACTAGAGGATTAGATGTTGGTTTCTTAGTTGATTATGCATTATTAAATAGATTGTCTTCTAATAAAAGAGAAGAAATCGATTGGAATGATGTTAACTTAGCTGCATTAAAGAGAGCTATTAAGAATTTCATTGATTTTGATCCTAATTTAAGAGATGCTAAATTTTTGAATATTGTTAAAAATGAGTTTAAAAATGTTAAACATGAACAAACTCAAAGATTCAATGCAATTAAAGCTATTATTACTAAAAATTTAGATACTTTTGATAAGAATAAACAAAGAGCTTTAAATATAATAAAATAACCTTCAAAAAAGGTTATTTTTTTATGCTTAAAAACTATGAATTTACTTGCTTTTATAGTATAATATATTATGAATAATAATAGTAAGGAGATGATAGAATGAAATTGTTTAAACGTCGTAATGAAGCTAAAGATTATAAACGTTCAATTAAAAGATTTTTTCAATTAAAAATAAAACCTATTTTTTTATCAATTAAACATTTCTTTAAATCATCTATCATTTTCTTTAAACAACGTCCTAAAGTTAGAAATGTAACAATTATAGTTGTTATATTCTTAGCTATTATAGTTGTATCACATGTAATTGAAACATTTTCTAAATTAGGTGTTAACCAAAACTTTATGAATGGAGAAGTTTCTGAAGTTGAAACTCCATTCTGGTATAAATTATTCATGCAAGATAATCCAAATTATAATCAAAAAGTTGAATTAGATTATGTTGTATGGGATGGTACATTCCCAACATGGGATGCAACAAATTTAGATGCTAACTTTGATGGTGGTACTGGTAGCCAAACTGATCCATATATTATTGCTTCTCCTAGAGCATTATTAAATTTTAGATCTGAAGAAAACTATACTACATTTGATAAAAATAATAGACGTTATTATAAAATAACTCAAAATATAGATTTTGCAGGAATTAATATTGGAAGTGCTTCTGATAAATTATTCTCTGGTGAAATTGATGGTAACTATCAACATATTAAAGGTTTAACTATTAATACTGATGAATCTGGTAGAGGAGATATTTCTTTATTAGGTAGAATTGGTGATGGTACTAAACCAGTTGTTAAAAACTTTATAATTGATGATGTTAGTATATCTACATCTGGTACTGCAAATTATTATGTAGGTTCATTAGTATCATATGTTGGAAGTAAAGCAGTAGTTTATAACTCTGGTGTATTATCAGGAACAATTACTATTGGACAAATGAATACTTCTAAAAAGAATTACATTGGTTCATTAGTTGGATTTATTGCTGATAAAGATAATAATAATGGCGTTATAAATTGCTATTCATATGTTGATATAACTAGTGATAATACTTTAGGAACTAACACAAAAATTGGTGGAGTTGTTGGTTATAGAGATGCTAATACTTCGAATATGAGAGGTAAGAAGAGTGTTGTATATAGTTTAGTTTATTATGGAACTATTACAATGGCTGATAAGAATAATGACTATAGATTCGTTTATAATGCGCCTCAAAATGTATCAACATCAATTACTCCTACATATACATATTATATGTGGAGTGGTGATACAAAAGATATGCCAACAAATCCAGCATATGAAACATATTCAATTGCTAAAAACTCTGATGATTTTGTTTCAGAAGGATTTATTGCTCACTTAAATAATTATAGATATATGGATTATTACTACTTAGGATATGATAATAATCCAAGAGATAGTCAAACAACAGGATATACAGATATTGGTGAATGGTATATAGATGTTACTATTTCTCCATATCCAATTTTAAGAAGACGTACAATAGCAACTAGTACAGAAGATACTACTAGTAATGGTACATTAAAAGTTAATTTTGGATCTATAACTACTACGCAAGTGTGTGCTGCTTATTCTGGTAGTAAATGTTTAAGATATAGAGAACAAATTAATAAGAATATATTTGCAACAAGAGATTTACCAATTTATGATATGAATCCAGAAGAAAATGACTTTACTAATAGAAAAATTATTCTTCCATATAATTCAGAAATACATGCTACTAAAGCTAATCAAGATGGATATGAAATGACATTTGTTGGTTGGAAATTAGTTTATGTTAAAGATGCAAATGATGGTGAAATTGCAACTGGTATTGATGCTAAAAACTTATCTTATAATTACGCATTAAGAAATGGATATGGTTATATATCTAAAGATATTGGTATGGTATATGCAGAAGGTGGTTATTACTTAGTTCCAGATGGTGTTAAAGAAGTAGTATTTGAACCAGTGTTTGCTTATACAATTTATGTTGGAGATCCATTCCATGATGAATTATTTAAACCTTTAACTGGAAATACTAATTATACATTAGATGCATGGGGATCAATCGATAGTTTTGGATTAACTGGTAATTTAGATAGTGAAGTAGTTAATAATAACGAAACAAGAGATGGCAAAACTAAAGCAAAAGCTGTAGAAACATTAGCTAAAGCATATGAGGAAGCTGCAAAAACTCCTAAACATGATGACTTATATAGTACAGTTATTGTTCTTGTTGATAATTTACATTATTCTCCAGTTCAAGATAGTCCTACTGATTTAGAGGGTGATTTTGCTACTACTAGAACGGATGTAAAAGTTACTATTAGAAGTTTAGATGAGGATAATGATAATAAACCGGATTACTCATTGTATATGAGAAATCTTCATAATATGACTATTCCGAGTATCAGATTTGATTTTATTAATTTATTAGGAATTCCACAAGTTGGTATAACAAATGGTAAATTAAATCAATTCCATTTAGCTAATCAATCAGACTTTGAAGTAACAGAATCAGTTGCTACTGATTTAATTGATTTAAATGTTGGTATTGCTAATTCTGTTAGAGTTAATGGTGGATATTATAATATTTTTGCTGGAGCAGGTAATTCAAGTGATAACTCAGTTAATATTAGATATATCTTATTTGGTGGAAAAGCTTATGCTGATTTATTAACATCTGGTTATATTGAAACAGCAGGTGGTTGGAAACATGTTGCAACTATTAATGTTTTAGGTGGTAGAGTTAAGGAATTAGCTTCAAATTATGTATCAGGTTCTACAAATGGTATTAATACTTATATTAATACAGATGGTGGATATATAGATACATTCCATGCTGTGTATGCATCTGGTGCAAGAAAACCAGTATATATTGATATTGATGGTTCTTATATTAATACATTCTATGCAGGTGGACACTACGAGTCAGCAGATATGGAGCAAGGTGTTGAAGTTACTGTTGATGATTCACGTATTGGATATTACTATGGTGGTCCTGAATTTGGCTCTATTGAAGGTGGAACAAAAAATACAATTAATAATTCTAAAATTAATCAAGTATATGGTGCCGGATTCGGTGGAACACTATATTTACCATTTAATTCGATTCAAAAGAATGAAACATGTACTACAACAAATTATACTTTAGGAACTGGTGATTATAGCCCTGGATCTTCACATCAATTGTGGATTTCAAATACTATACCTTCACGTGTATTTATTGATTCGTATTTCACAGCTGAAATAATTTCTAAAAATGGATGTGCTATTTCTTATTACACTAAATATTATGCAGTTCTTTCTGCAGCAACTGTTGATAATGTTAAATTATTTATCAATGATTCAGAAGTTGTTGGAGATGTTTATGGTGGTGGAAATAAAGGAAAAGTTACTGGAGATATTACTTTAGTTTTAAATAATACTAAAGTTGGTGGTTCTGTTTATGGTGGAGGATATTCTAGTACTAAAGAAACAGTAAAAGTATTCCAAACTGTTAATGGATATCATGATCCAGAATTTATATCTTATGCGATTGATAATAAAGCTGATTATCCTAATTTCACTACATTAACTTGGATACCATTTGCTGATGGTGAAGCATGGAGAAATTATAACTTAGTTGATTTTGCAAATGGTACTGCAATAGCTGAAGCTTATCAAGGTTTTGGTGAAGTTCAAAGTAAAGCTGTTAATATTGAATTAAAAGGTAGTGGTACTTCAGTTACACACAATGTATTTGGTGGTGGAAATTTTGCATCGGTTAATCTTGATAATGGTAATGGTACATTAAATTTATTAATTAATGATGGTGTTACAATTGGAGGTTCTGTATTTGGTGGTGGTAATGAATCCACAGTTAATGGTAATACAGATTTAAGAATTGTTAATAATTCTACTCAACAAACTACAATTAATTCTGTATATGCATCTTCAAATAATGGTAGTGTTAGTGGTAATGCGGTAGTTACTATTAATGGCCATCCAAAAATAACTAACTTATTTGGTGGTGGTAATAATTCATCGGTAAATACTACTAATGCATATATTGAAGGTGGAGACATTACAAACATTTATGGTGGTTCTAATACAAATGGTGAAGTAGGTACATCTAATGTTCATATTGGAGAATTAAATCCAATTGGTACATTAGCTACATATAAAGACCAAATAGCTGATATGTGTCAACTTGAAGGTGGACTATCCTTCGATATTTGGATTAATAGAGCTAATCCAAACAACTGGGAATATAACTATACATTAAAAATTTATAATAATACATCAAATGTTACATTTGATAGATATACATTAAAATTAAAAGCTCCAATTATTGGTAATTTAATATTTAACGATTCGGGTGGTAATGTTCAAGTTGTAGATCATACAATCATTATTGATGAAAGACAAAGAGACGATTTACAAAAATCAAATCCATTAGGACCTGGTCAAGTATTAACTTATAAATTAATTATTTCATGGCCTTATGGTGTTGATTATGATTCATCGAGACAAGGTTCTAACTTAGATTATTATTGGCATTATGATGAACAAAGTATTGTTGCATTTGACCATTATGGTAATGAATATCGTTTAAATAATTGTAAGCCAACAGTTTATGATGTTAACTATGGTACTTGGAATTGGAGAATGACAAACGGAAACAAGACAACTGCTGCAAATACATCACAAGTACAACAAAAAGTTACTGTTGATTATAGTATATTCGAATTACCAAGATTAAATGATGAATTATCTAATATCTCAATTGGTAATGTATTCGGTGGTAACAATGTAGGTGGTAGAACCGATTCTGTTAATATCATGGTAAATGGTAATAATGGAGCAGATGTAACAATTGGAAATGTATACGGTGGTGGTTCTAAAACATCAACGGGTACATCTTCTAGTACTAAGACTCGAACAGTCATCTATGGTGGACATATAACGGGTAGTGTATTTGGATCATCATTTGGTGATATTGATGATACTACGATGGAAACACCTGCTACTATGTATTCAACACCGTATGTTCTTATAACGGGTAATCCGACTATTGATGGAAGTGTATTCGGTGGTGGATATGCTAAGGATGCTAATGTAGGTGATTCAAGTGTTCCTACATCAACATATGTTTATATTGATTCTGGTACAATTGGTAATAATGTATATGGTGGTGGATATGGTGATATCATCTATGGTTCATCACATGTATATGTTGGTTTAACAAATAATGTTAGTAATGAAGTAAAAAATATATTTGAATTAAATGATGCAAATTCTGTTTTTGGTAAAACAACGATAGCTGGTAACAATAGTCGCGCTACTGTTAATATAAATGGAACAGTATTTGGCGGATCTGAAACAGGTAATAAAGAAGCTGAATCATACGATTATAAGACTTTCTCAGTTATGAATGGTATTGATATTTATGTTACTGATGTTAATAATAAAGTTACGGTAAATATTGGTAAGTCTATATTTGGTTCAGGTAATTATTCAAGTTCAAAAGGTGATAGTTATATTTATTTAACTGACTATGGAACAAGAAATAATCCTAAACGTATGGCGTCAATTCAAAGAGCTACAAATGTTATTGTAAGTAATTCATCAGTTCTTTTAAGTGGTGCTACAGATAGTACTAATAAATTCGATAAAGTTAGATATTCATTTAATAATATAGGTAACTTAAAACTTGGAAATAGTTCAACTATTTATACAAGTGCACAAGCTAATATGTTACAAAATGTATATTCATATCAAGGTAATTGCCAAAATACTGCAAGTGATGGAACAACAACAAATGGTGTTCTTCAAACTGTTACTAAAGCAGGTAATACAATTACTGTTGATGATGATGTTAAACAAGTAATTTCATCAACTACTGGTGGTAATAGAATTTATTTATTAAATGGTAGAGGATTAAATATTCTTACTGCAGAAGAAATTGGTGAAGGTTTCGGTAATGTTTATGGTATGACATTCGTTGGTGTTTATGAAGACGATGGTTCTACTATTTCAAGATACTATTTTGATAAGGCATACGACTTTAATGCAAGAGGTACAAATGTTGCTGTTAATAATACTGAATTTAGTGGTTATGTATTAGGTGCTAATAGACCTGATACTGGAGATGTACAAGATTATACAGTTCATGGCTTCTATACTAATACTTATTATGAAGATGGAAATACTAGAAGAGTATATTCAACAATCATAAATCCTACACCAGAAAAACAAGAATATTATTACTGGAATATTGGTAGTCCTTCAATTGCGATGGAAGTTAACTTAACTGCTTCTAAATATTCATTAAGTGGTATGAAGTCAATTTCAATGTACCAATTTAGTGATGCATTAAAAGTATCATTTGATATTGTTGATTTTGATGCATCAACTTTAAATGATGAGGTATCTTTAATAGATTCTTCTTCAATTCCAACAATTGCATCTTCATCTGATGTAGCTGAATCTGTATTTGGTTTATCAGTTGAAACAAGTGATTCAGGTTGGGTAAATGAAGGATTTACTGGATTTAAGAAAACTGCAAATGTAGATTCAAGTGAACGTGTTGATGGAACTATTAAATATGATAGTTCTGGTTCTGAAAAGATTCCTAAATTTGTAATTAATTTTGAAAATTCTAGAAATATTAAGCATGATAAAGAATTAGGTACTGTAGTTATTACAATAAAAGCTCATGCATATATGGAAAATTTAGTTGAATCAACAACAACTACAATTAAAGTATATGTTAACTTAGATACAGCTTATTATGACACTGATGATTATGAATCAGCTATGGCTCCAGGTAAGTTCTATAAGTCATTCTTATCATCTAGAACAAATATTACTCCAAATTCAACATTCTCGACATACTTTAATATGTATGCTACTGGTAATGATATATATGCAAAAGCAGAACAAACATATCCTGGTGCTACAATAGATCACGTATTATATACTTCATATGTTTTACCTGCTGGTACTAGAATAACTATGTTAGATATATCTGATAATAGAGATCCAAAATACTATTATTATGATGTAACTGGTACTGAAGGTGAATTATTAAAACCTATATCAGATAATAAATATAATGGTGATTCTGCAACATTCTATAGTTATCCACTTTCTTGGTTTAGACAAATGGATTCAACTAGTGAAGGAAACTTATTTAATGAAGCAGAAAATAGAAGTAGATACTTAATTGATGATGTTGACTTGGATGGTAATCCAGCTACATCTACTGTAGAATCATTCATATTTATGGTAGATTTTAGAGATGTTACTACTCATAGTGGTACACTTCCAATTACTAATGAAGAATTCTACTTAGCGTTGAGAGCTACTGAAGGCGAGAATCAATATGTATTCTCAACACCTATTTCAGAAACTATGAGTAGGATGAACTTCAACTTGTTTGATGCAAGTGATGCATCATTTGACTTAGATGTAACTGATTATCCAACTGGATCTGAAAGTATATATGTTGATGATATATTTAATTTTAAAACTAAAGTAGAAGTACAAGAAAAACCAATTTATGATGATGTATATGGTACATTAACTGTTAGAAATACAAGTTATTTCCAAGATAGATTAGGTTTGAGAATCGGATTATATTATATTTCTGAAGATCAAAATGGTAATGAAATTGCTACTCAAGTAGTAGGTGATGAACTTGCTGGTGCAATATTCTATGTTGGAGATGTTGGTTATGCACCTGCTTCAAATGGTTTAATAAGATTAAAATTAGCTGACTATGTTGTTAAAGTTAATAAGACTATTACAGTTGATTTAAGTAATAGTAATATTAGATCTGGATTATATGAATTTAGAGTAACAGCATTTGCGTCATCTGATGGTTTATATGCTAAACAAGGTGATACAATTACAAATTCTACTGATACATTTAGAGTAAATCTTGTTAATGAAAAATATGGATTAAATAGTGTTATTTCTGAACAATCAGATACTATCGTATATAAGAACGGTAAAACTACTGGTGGTGAAGATGTTGTTGATCTTGATTTATATTATTTTGGATCATATGCTAATCCTTCAATTAAAGTTTCATTAATGAGAAGAGAATATGATGAAATTAATAGTTATGATTATAATGAAGTAAATATTAATACATTATTTGATTTAAATAATACAACATTTACTGATTTAAGTGATGTAACTGCTACTGACATCTTTGATGTAAGTACAATGACCATAAAGAAATCTGCACTTACTGATCATCCAGATAGTGCTAGTATGGGTAATTATCATCTTTCATTGAAACTAAGAAATGATGTAGAATTAACTACAGGTACGTATAAAATCAAATTCACTTTATATAATGGAACTCATGAAGTTGGAGATGTATATACGTATATAATTGTTAAGAATTAAGACACAGAAATGTGTCTTTTTCTTTGTCATTTTTCTATTATTTTATATATATCTATGATATAATTAAACATAGAATAGGTGGTGTTTGCTATGAGAAAAAATATCTTGATATTATGCGCAGTTTTTTTAGCTTTCGTAGTATGCATTACTATTCAACAAACATTAGCAAAATATACTAGTGAAGCAAATATTAATCCTGAATTAAAAATTGCAGATTGGTTAGTTAAAGTTAATGGAACAGATATTACAACAAAAGATGAATCTAATAATGTTAAAGAGTATACAATTAATGATATTCATTGGATAGATATAGCAGATTCTGATTATTATGTAGATGTTGAAGAAGGATATATTGCTCCTGGTAAAATGGGTTCTTTTTCTATAACACTTGATGCAAGTGAATGTAAGACTGCTGTTGATTATGAAGTGTTTATGAACTTTGATAGTATTAAAGAATATATTCATGATATTACTGGTTTAGATTTTGAAGGTAGTTCTTCTAATTTAAGATTAGTTGGTGTTTATAAAGTTGTAGATGGAAATAGTACTTTATTAACATCAAATGATGGAGTCTTCAGTGGATCTATATTATTAAATGAGTTAGATAAACCGGTTCAATTAAGAGCTGATATTATATGGGAATTTGGTGATAGTGATCCTAATTCAGTTAGTAGTGTTTTTGATTCGCTACTTGGATCTGGAGAAAATAATAAATTAAGTGTTCCAGTTACTGTTAATGTTAGACAAAAGATAGGAGCATAATAATATGATGAATAAAATAAGTAGAGTGTTTAAAATTATATTTAGAATATTATCAGTTATTGTTGGTATCATCTTATTATTATCTCTAGATGCATGGATGCAAGTTAATATCTTTAAAAAGAATTATGCATCTTTATTTGGATATTCAGTTTTCAATGTAGTAACTGGTTCAATGTCAGGTACTATTGAGATAAATGATTATGTAGTAGTTAAGAATACACAAAATGTTGAAACAAAAGATATTATTACATTTATGAGTGATGGAGAATTAATTACACATAGATTAGTAATGAAATATGGTGATACATATATCACTAGAGGTGATGCAAATACTGCAGATGACTATTCAATTTCTCAAAAAGATATTGTTGGTAAAGTAGTATTAGTTTTACCTAAAGCAGGTATATGGAAAAATGTTATATCTGAACCTAAAGTATTAGTTACAATATTTGTTACATTATTATTATTCACTTTAGTATTTAGTACTGAAGAAAGAAAATATAAAACAACAACATATAAAGGTGATTTAGATTACTTAAAGAAATCTAAAAAGACTAAACAAAAAGTTTCTATACCAATGAAGATAGGATTCTTATTTAAGAAACAAGCTGAAATAGAAGAAAAAAGTAAAATACAAGATTCAGTAAGAAATGCTAGAAAATCATTAAAAATAGATGAAGAAAATAATCAACCTAAAGTTACTACTACTAAAAACGCTAAGAAAATAAAAGCTAATTTGGAGGCGTTGAAGAAATGAAATTAAAGAAACTTAAATTACCAAAAATTAAATTACCAAAAATTAAGTTACATAAAAATGACACTCCAAAGATAAAAAAATATAAAATAAATAAGGAAAAGTTACAAAGAAAATTACCATTAGCAATAGGTATATTATTAATAATTGTAATACTTGTTATTTTTCCAAATACATTATCAAGATATGCTAGTAGTGGTAATTCAAATACAAGTATTAATGTTGCATATTCATTACTTGATGTTGTTAATATTGAAGGTGAAACAATTGCAGATAATGTTGCGCTTACAAATATTGAACCTAATGGTGAATATCAAAATTATATATTTGAAGTTAGAAATTATAAAGATATAGTTGATGCAACTAATAAAACAACTCGAAAAAGAATTAATGTTAGAATGCAATATAATGTTGAAATTACAGTAACAACAAATTTACCAATTACATATTATATTGATGTAGATACTCATGATGGACAAAGTTATACATCTAATAGAGTACAACCTTATTTAATTACAAATCATGGTACTTGTAGTGATACTGCAGGTGATTCAATTAAAGAAGGTTTATATTGTGATAGTGATAATACTTATTTCTATAAGTTTAGTTATCCAACTACAAACAATTTATTAACAATGTATTATGGATCAGATCAAGCTGATAGATATACTATTCATTATAGTTTAGCAAGTTCAGCTAATACTGTTCAATATCAAGATATTATTGAGTTATTAAGTATTAAGATTTATGCTCAACAATATGCTCAACCAAAATAAAAGAAAGGAATGATATTATGAAAGCTATTAAGGCTGTAAGTAATTTTATAAAATATTTAATTAAAAGAATAAAAAAATTAGATAATAAAACTAAAGTAGTATATATTGCCTTAATGGTATTAATATTATTATTTCCTACAATAACATTATCTAGATATATTTATAATATTATTAAAGATAGATATTATTTATCACAAAATTTCTATTTTAATAGTGAATTATTATCGTCTTATACTGGTAACTTAGATAATGTTAATCATAATAGTATAAAAAATAATTTCTCATACAGTTGGGATGGTTCTTCAAGTGGAGTAGATAATACAATTATTTTATATTCTACTAAACAAGGAAACTCATTAAAAACATCTGATACAGATATTGATTATAATTTTGATTTTTGTATTGTTGATGATAATTATAAATGTATTACTACAAATGATGGAAAAGAAACTGATTCAATAGTAGTATCACTTGTTAAAGATAATCCTACAGATGTTATTACTTCTGCAAGTTATTCTAGAACAATTGCTAAAGCTAATAATAGTGATAGTTTTAAAATCCATATTGCTAAGAAACAATCTTCACCAATTGTATTTAATGATGGTGATAGAATAACTATACGAGTATGGGCACAAAGTACTTCTCCATATGTTGAAAAGTTAGCTGGTTATATAACATATATTATTAAAAAAATTGATGTATCATATGAAATAAGTGATAAAGAATATGATTTATATGCAACATTAAGATTATCAAATTCACGTGACAGTGGTGATAGTGAAAAAGCTAATATAACATTTGATCCTAGATATGTAAGACTAGATATGTCTAATCAATATTATTTAGATTGTCTTAACAATTCTTCATGTAATGTTATATATGGAGATTATTATAAATTAAATGAAGATGTAACAGTAGGTGATATTACTTATAAAAAAGAGTCAGTATTTACTGCTGAAGATTTATCAACATATGGTATAGATACTAATAAATGTACTTTATATAATTATGTTAAAGGTTTTAGTGTTAATATTGAACCTCTTTATAGTGTATCAATTACTTTCTATAAGGATGATGTTAGAGCTAATTATACATATAATGGTTTAGGTGATGATAGTAGTTTACCTATACATGTAGAATTTATTAATAGTTAAAAAGGGATGTAGGCATGAGAACTAATAGACGTGAAAGAGTAAGACTTGAAAGAAAAAAGAATAAAGCATTTGTATTTGTAGAAATAGTATTATTTGCTTTTATGGCATTATTTCTATTAACTGTATTAATGCAAAGATTTAGTAATAATAGAATGTCTATAGGTGGAGTTAGATTATTTACTGTATTATCTGAATCAATGGTCCCAGTTTATAATGTTTGGGATATTGTTGTAGTTAATAAAGTAGAACCTGCTAAAATTAAAATAGGTGATGATGTTACTTATAAAGGTTTAGAAGGCGATGTTAAAGGTAAAATAGTAACCCACAGGGTAGAAGTAATTAATTATGATCAAGAAACTCAAAAATATAAATTTATTACTCAAGGTATAAATAATGTTGGTCAAGATGCTGAAATATCTGAGGATCAAATATTTGGTAAAGTAGTATATAAAACATTTTTATTAAGTGCTTTTAGTAAAGCTAGTAGAAATACTGTAGTATTTGTATTATTTGTATTTATTCCATTAGCATTATATATAGCAATAGAAATGATAAATATAGTAATAGAAAAGCATGATAATAGAAGATATAGATAAATAGAAAGGAGTAGTTATTATGGGTAGAAGAAAGAGTTTAAGAACTAGAGAAAATGTAGTAAATCATTCTAGAAAATTAACTATTATTCCACTTATATTTTCAATTATATTTTTAGTAACAGGTACATATGCATGGTTCACTTATTTCAGTGATGTTGATGTTAATTTAACTGGTCACGTAGTAAGTTGGAAAATAAACTTTGATAATGATTCAAATGTAACTGAAACAACTATGGAATTTAATAAGATATATCCAGGAATGAATGAAAAAGAAACTGCTGAAACATTAAATAAATTCTTATCAATTGAAAATCAAGGTGAAACAAGTGCAAAAGTAACTTATTATATTAAATCAATTGAAATATTAGGAGAAACATATAATTTAGGTGATTATATTGAAACACCTGTAACAGCTACTACTTATAATACTTTAGTTGGTGATTTATTTACTTATAATGAATTAGCTGATGAATATGTTGCTGTTAGTTCATCTGCAACATATAATCCATCTACTAAGTATTATTCTATTTTAGATGCGACTAATATGTCTGATATATTATCATCTAAATATCCATTTAAATTTAACTTTGGTTTTGTAAGTGCTGCTGATGATACAACAACACCTGCTGAACCAAATGTAATAATTGCTAAGTTTGGAGAAACTGGTAATGCTACTAATTTTAGAGCAAATATTAGTTGGCCTTATGAAACATATATTAAGGTTGAAAACTCAGATGTTTTCAACGATTATTTAGACTATTATACAAAGTCAGGTAGTACATATACTAAAGCTAATGTAACTGCATCAAACTTTGATACTTTAAAGAGTACTTTATACTATGCAAATGATATAGAAGATACTTATTGGGGTAACAAAGCAGCTGAATATTATCAAGAACAAAGTGGACATTATGCTGCAGAAGATATAATAAGTGTTAAACTTACTGTTGTAGTTCATGCAGAAGAATATTTAGGTAGTTAATCATGAAAAATAAAAAAGAATTATTGATATTATTAGCGGTTATATTAATTGGTTTATTTGCTGTTTTAGCAGTAGTATTACCTAAGGTATTAACATTCAAAAAAACAGATAATTTAGAATATAAATGTAAACATTCATATGGATGTTCAGGTACATTCTTTGGTAAGAAATTATGTGCTTATAAAGATAGGGAAGGCATTACTGAAGATATTGCTTGTACTCCTGAATCAGTAAGTGAAGATGCTGTAGTTAATATTTATTTATTTAGAGGTGATGGTTGTCCTCACTGTGAAGATTTATTAGATTTCTTTACTGAATTAAAAGAAGATTCAGCATATAAATATAAGTTTAATCTTATAGAATATGAAGTTAGAAATAATCGTGATAATAAACATAAGATGAATAAAGCAGCTGAATATTTTGATTTAAATGTTGGAAATGTTGGTGTTCCATTTTGTGTAATAGGTGATACTTATAAGATAGGTTTTAGTAATCCTTTATATTTATCAGATGAAGATAAAAAAGAACAAGCAGATAAATTTAAGAAAATGATTGATGATGCTTATTATGATGGATATACTGATATTAAAGAATATTTAGACAAATAAAAAGGACTTTTAATTAAGTCCTTTTTTTATGCACCTGTATGATTTGTAACTTGTACGAATCTAAGTTTGATTGTTAATCTACCATCATTATTGACTTCATTTGCTCCAAGGTTTGCAGCATTATGACCAATTACTGTATCGTCATCATCATTCATTGTTTCACCTTCACCATCAAACCATTCAACATATACTCTAATACAATACTTAGTTGGTGTTATACCATTGTACCAATAACCATTTATATTTGCTTGATTACCTGTAGTAGTTTGATCTTTTGTTGTATCTACTATTGGATTTTCATGATCATCTACTTCATATATACCAACTTTAGTAATTCTTAAATCACTTAATCTTGATTCAGCTACTGGAGCAACTGATGCAATATAATTATAATCAACATCTACATATGTATTATCAACTATAACATCAAAATATGCTTGAGTTCCTGGAGCTAAATAACCATCAGTTGTATAACTACTTGCAACAAAGTTTGGTGTTAATGTTGCTGATAGTGTTTTTGATGATTTTATATATTCACCATTTACTAATATATCCCATTTGGCTAGGTTAACATCTGTTGTTTTATCATTAGATGTTACATATTTAGCATAAGTAGATTTTACCATGTTAAATGAGAACACTAATGATATAAAAGCTAGTATCAAAATACAAAATTTCTTTTTACTCATGCTAAACATACCTTTCCATAATATCCTATTATTATAATAAATTATAATATCAAGTATTTACAAGGTCTAAAGTGTAATGTTTACACATAACAACGTAGTTTTTTACAATAAAAATAATGCTTTATAAATAGTCTTATGATATACTTATTATAATAGTGATAATAAGGAGGATTGTTATGCGTAATCGCAGAAATATACGTGGTAGACAAAACAATAGTGCTCGTAAAAAGAGACTATTCTCCGTATTTTTACTAATTTTATCAATTGTTGCATTAACTGGTGGAACATATGCATGGTTCTCAATG
The DNA here is from genome assembly GCA_946615975.1 of uncultured Caryophanales bacterium. Classification (GTDB taxonomy): domain Bacteria; phylum Bacillota_I; class Bacilli_A; order RF39; family UBA660; genus UBA6985. Next base: position 10,847 of record CAMOID010000006.1, on the reverse strand, counting down.
AATGATTCAGTTAATAATGAAGGAATTGAAATAGGAGTAACACCTAGTAATTCTTTGGAACTATCTGTAGATGCAACACCAAACAGTTGGAAAAAGAATATAGTATTAGATGATATTAAAACAGCTGATTATTCTTATGGAGTTACTAGAAAGAATAGTTATCCTACAATGTATAAACCTGTTTCTACAATAGGTAATACAGTAAACGGTTATACTGATTTCTTTTTAGGACATATTTCAAAGAATATATTAGGTGGTTATATTATTTCTGCTGATAAAGTTAATGAAATTGATGGTTCTGATGGAGTTCTTATGGCATACGATTTATATATCAAGACTGCTAAAGAACAAGTATTACAAATTAATATAAGTAATTCATCAGTTATTTATAAAAAACAAGATGCAGACAAAAATGTAACAGAAGGTATAGAAGATTCTATTAGATTAGGATTTGTATATGAAGGTTTAGAACCAAATGTTTATGCTGATATAGATGATATTCAAGGATTAAATACATCAAATATTAATAATATTAAAATTTGGGAACCAAATGCAAATCACCATTATCAAAATGGTATTGATGCTGCAAAAGAATTTTATGATTTAACTATTAATGCTAATCAAGTAGTTGATTATGAAGGTATTAAAGCAGCTATACCTGAAAATTTAAAAATACCTTTAGGTTCTACTAATAATTTATATTTTGAATCTTTAGGTACTAGATTAATTAGAACTAATAGAGATGGATCTGGAACAGCAGATTTATTTACCTTATCAAGTGGTATTACAAAATTAAGAATATATATGTGGATTGAAGGACAAGATGTTGACTGTGAAAATGAAGTATCTGGCACTTCGTTTGAAGTTAAATTAAACTTCACTGCTAGAGATAGTTAGGAGATTATTTATGAAAAGAATTATAGGAAATATTATAACTGTTATTTTGGTAATTATAATTATATTTATGAGTGTATTATTATTAAGCCATAATGATCATCAAGTATCACAATTTGGTAATAAAACATTATTAATTGTTGATGAAGATATGCTTGATTATAAGAGTGGTTCTTTATTAGTGGTAACTAAGAAAGAAGCTTCTAATATTCAACCTGGTGATTATATATTCTATTATGATATTAATAATAAGACTAAAACAGTTCTAGGTTTAGTAAATGATATTTACGATGTTGACTTTGGACAATATTCATTCACTGTTAATAATGATTTAATAATTGATGAATCTAATATAATTGGTAGAGCAAACGATACTAAAGAATATAAAGGATGGGGTAATATTTTATCTGTATTAGAATCTAAATATGGAAACTTATTCTTAGTAGTATTACCAGCATTCTTATTATTTGTATATGAATTGATTAATTTTATTGTAGAAGCAAGGAGTAGAAGAAATGGGTAAGGTTAGTGCAAGTTTATTAGAAGAAATTAAAGGATTATCTAACAAAGAAGCTTTTGATATTTATAGTAAATTATTTGAAACTATTAAATCAACTGAATCTAATATAGTAGAAGTTAATCCAGAAGATTTAAAACCAAAAAGAACAAAGAGAGGAAGTAAAAACAAGAAATGACAACTATTAATACTGTTGATAAACTAAGTAAATATTTAGATAAAATTGTTAAAGAACTTCCTAAATTAAGAAGTGATGTAGCTTCTGAACAAGTAGTTAATAATCAAAAAATGGAAGATTACTTAACTGAATTAAGAGAATATGAACAAGAAATATATGAAATTGTTAAACAAAAACTTGCTGCTGTAACACCTTTTGATGAAAATCCAGCTGTTGCAGAAAAATATGAAGAATCTGAAAAATATAGAGCAATCATTAAATTAACAGGAAAAGATGAAGACTTTGAAGAAAGATTTGGATTTGATAGAACTGTATATGAAATAGGACATGCTAAAGATGTTGATAGAGTTAATGAAGTATTAAAAGATTTCATTATTGATATGGAACATATAGGAATTAAACTAGTAGGTAGCAATTTTAATTATTCTACATTTACTCAAAGATATATGGATGCATTCTTTGAAAATATGAATAATTCTAGATATCTTTTAATTATGAAAAACGTATTTAATTCTATTTATTGGGAATGCCCACTTTTATTAACACATCTTGAATTATGTGTTAAAAACTTAATTACTAATAATAAGAAGGTAATTATTAGACATATTAATACATTATTAGATCAAAACTTAAAAGAAGTTGATTCTACAAGAGAAGATATTCATGATTTATATACTAAAACAAGAATTGAATATGAAGATATGAGATTATATGATCCATATAATCTTTTAGATTATTTTGATAATAATAGACAAGAAACAAGAAAGTTCTATACAGACTCTGATGATTTTAAAGCTGTATTAAATACAGTTGCTGATGCTAATGAATATATTCATGCATCTAGAGATGATAAGAGATTTATGCTTAAGAGTATTAAAGAACTTTACTATGATGTATTAGAGTATCAAAAAGTTGAGAAGTTTAAAAAATTATTTAAATTCTTAGCTGATATATATGAAAATAGAGATAATATCAAAGATAATTTAAAAGAAAAACAAAAGGAAATATCTAAATTAGAAAAGGAAAAAGCTGGTTTAGATAGAAAAATTCATTCTCTAGTTAGAAAGAGAAATGCTTTAAGTATTATTAATGCTAAAGATAGAATTAATGATATTAATGATAAGATTAAAGAAATTGATGGTCAATTAGAAATTAAGATTGGTGAAATCAAGAAAAATCATGATGATTTAAATTTCGAATTCTTCCAAAATACATTATGTAAAACATTTAATCAATCTACATCATTATTTGAAGCAGCAGAATTCTTCTCAAAATTCTATGGAATACTATACAATCAAGTATCTGCTGATAATATGATTGAAAGAGATGAGATTGAGCCAAGAGTAGATGAATTTAGACATATTCAATATATGGCTAGATCTACAATTATGAAATCAATTCCATTTACTGATACTAAAGCAGTAAAAGCATTAATTGAAAAGAAATATAGTTTATATAATATGAAATTTGAATTAGCTTCTATAGATGATGCTGATTTTGCTAAATTTCTTGATAATCTAGATACATTAGTTAAATATGGTGCATTAGAAGAAAGTGTATTAGATATTGAAACTTGTGATATGATTTTAAAATTTAAAGATTATGAGGAATTAAAGATAAAAAGAATAAGAGAAAACTTACAAAACACTGAAGAAATTTAGTAGATTTATTGTGTTAAAAAGTGTTGTAAATAACATGTATTTTTGATACAATTATATAGATAGTAGGTAGGGAGGCGCAAGATGAATAATCTAGTAGACTTTTACTTAGCATTTAAAGCTAGAACAGTTGCTGATATAGTAGAAATGCTAGTTAATAAAAGATACCCAGATTTCAAATTAACAAGTAATTTACAAGATGTTATATATGACTATCTTAATGAAACATGCTTAAGCGCTGACTATTTAACTAGAAATGCTCTTAAAGATATTACAGGTGTTAAGTTAGATCAAAATTCAAACTCACTTTTAAGAATCTTTGTTGAGTATGGAGCAGTATCAAGAGCTGAATTAAAATCGAATGCTAGTTTATTTGAAATTTATAAGTTTATAATTGATGCTGTTATCTTCTATACTTGTGTTTGTGGTAGAGCAAATACTAGAGTAGAAGGATATGTTAATTTCGATGATATCGAAAGAGAAGTTCTAAGAGATGTTTATTTAAATGATTCTCCAAATTTAAGAAAAGCAATTAAGAGAAGCGAAGAAGATATAAGAGTTATCTTAATGGAAGATTTAAAAGCAAATGATGATTTTAATAATCAATTATTTGATCCTTCATTTAAGATTGATTATAAATCAGTAGGAGATAACTTATATATCGGAGAAGTTGTTTATCAAAATGAAGATTTAAATAAATTTGAGAATAATGAAATAGAACATGTTAAGAAAGCATATAATATTGATTTATTCTTAGCTGGTACTGAATTAATTACTCTAGATATGATTGAAAGAAATCTAGCAGGTGGAGCTATAAAGATACTTTATAGAGTTCCTGAATTTGTTCTAGATAAAAAGACATATTTAAATAATTTTTTGGATACTACTGGAATATTCTGTGTATCAAGTAATTTGATTCCAATAATCAATTATTCTTATACAATTAAGAATGATGATATAGTTGATCAATTTGCAAATGCTGAATATGAAGTTGGTATATATAAAGATAGTAAGTTGCCTTCAAACTTCAATCTATTTGAAGCTAAATACTTACTACTTGAATTCGAAGGAGAAAATGAAGAATTTAAGAATATAGTAAAAAGAGCACAAACTACTTCGGATGTTGTTATTGTTAATGAGATTCCAAAGAGAGATGCACTTGTACTATTAAAAGAAGGTATTAAGTACTTCGTTAAAGGTAGGTGATATAAATGCCTAACTTAGAAGTAAAAGTTACTGCAAAGGATGTCAAGAGAAATAGAGTATTTTTTAAAGCAATAATTGTCATATTATTGTTCTTGTTATTGCTAATTAGTATAACTTATGGTATCCTTTATATAGTAAATACTAATGGTAACTTCACAATCACGCTTGATAAGAATGCCTACGAAGAAGAAAAATTGGAAGTTAGTCCGAGAAAAGATTTCGAATTTACTACTCATAAGTTAGTTGTTGAGAATTTAGATTATATTGATAATATAACTGAATCTTGGATACCTGCTAATGTAGATACTGAAAAAGATGGTCCACATAACGGTAACAACTATATGGCTTATACATTCTACGTAAGAAATAAGAGTAATGATGTTCTTTCTTACTCAAGAGCAATTGAAATACTTGCTAAGGTTAAGAATGTAGATGATGCCGTAAGAGTTAAGGTATATTTGAATGGCGAGTCAATAGTATATGCTAAAAGAACTCCAGATACTAATGAACCTGAACCTGGTACTACACCATTTGTCAGTGATAAGTTAGTTATGAGTGAATTAAGAGAAAATTTCCAACCTGGCGAAGTTGATAAATATACTGTTGTAATATGGTTAGAAGGTAGTGACCCTGAGTGTATCAATGATATAATCGGTGGTGAATTAAAAATGCAAATGAACTTAGGTGAAAATACTAAGTCATATGAAAGGTGATTATTATGAGTACTAGAAGAAAAAGAACTGTAATCAGATCTAGAAAAAATCAAGACGAAAATAATAGAAAGAAAAGACTGTTAGTAGCATTATTAATGTTAATCTTAACAGGTGTAGCACTAACTACTGCAACATATGCATGGTTCTCTGCTAACGATAGTGTTGATACAACAGATATCGACTTAAAGGTTACAGCTGCAACAGGTATTTCTATTTCTGCGGACGCATTAAACTTTGGTAAAACAATTTCAATGAACGATGTTATTGGATTTGCTAAAGAAGGATGTTCTACACAAGGTGATGATAGTACAGTAGCAGATGCTGCTAAGAAATGTAAATCTTCACTACAATATCCTGAAAAGTTAAACCCAGTTTCAACTGTTGGCCCTGTTGGTGGTGCTTTACCAAAATGGTACTTAGGAGCAATCGCTGATAAAAAATCAGCTACTAAGAGTTATGTAGCTGAAATCACTCCAAGAGCTGCAAGTGAAAACTATGTTACTAATACTACAGCTGGTAATACATTAACAAGTGGTGACTATTTAGCATTTGATTTCTGGATTAGATCAGGTGCTGATAACGTACACTTAGACATCGATCCTGCTACTACACAAATCACTGCTTTAGTTGATAGTGCTGGTACTGCTGATTTAGAATCAGGTTTGAGATTAATGTTTGTCGAAATGGGATATACTACTGATACTTCTTCAGCTGATAGACAATTAGTTGCTAAGAACTTAAATACAGTAAATGATAATAACTGGATTATTTATAACCCATATCCAGATAAATATCATTCAGCTTCTTTAACTGATGCATATGGTGATGATGAAAGAACAAATGGTTACTATGCAGTTAATAGAGCACCTGACTTCGATCATGATACATTAGCAAGATTCGATAAAAAAGGTAATGCTGATCCAAATGGTACATATATTCCATTTACATTAAATACAATTAATGGTGAAAGTACTCCTTATAAAGGTGGAACAAATCCAATCTTTACTAAGATTGATGGAGACTTTGCACACTATGCACAAGCTACTAGTATTTCAAATATGTCTACAGGTTCAAACATTTTAGAAGTAAATTCTGGTATTACTAAATTTAGATGTTATATATGGCTTGAAGGACAAGATAAAGATACTGTTGATGAAATTTCATTCTCAAGTGGTGTAAAGATTAACTTCGGTTTCAAGACTAGAGCTTAATAGGTAATAAATATGATTAAGAAAATATTTAAATCATTAATTGATATTTTCTTAGTATTCGTAATTATAAGTGCTGGAATTTATGCACTGATAACATTTACATCAAAAAAGGACGGTATTCCTAATATATTTGGATACAGTCCTTTTTCTATAATTACTCCTTCAATGAAACCTGTACTAAATGTAGGAGATATAGCAATATGTAAAAAGATTGATTCGAATACTGAGTTAAAAAAAGGTGATATAATTTCATTTAAAACTACTATTCAAGGTAAGAATGTAATTGTTACTCATAGAATAGAAGATATTACTACATTAGAAGATAATACTGTTGTTATATCTACTAAAGGTGATAACAATGAGGTATCTGATGCTAATACTATTACAAGAGATGATGTTGTAGCAGTTTATGCTAATAGTAAGATACCTTTATTAGGATACTTTTTAACATTTATTTCTAATAAATATGTATTTTTAGTATTAGTTATTCTTCCTCTTGCAATTTTATTTATAAGTGAATTTGTAGATCTTGTTAAAGATTTAGTTGAAAATGCTGAATTAAAACAACAAGAAGAGGAAGAGAAGAAGAAAAAAAAGAATAGTAACAATAAAGATAATAAAAAGAAGAAGTAGACATTTATATGTCTATTTTTTTATGAAATTTTAATGAAATTTTTAATTTTTGCTTTAATCACTTTTTAATTTATGATATTATATTTTTTTGTTAGGAAGTGTAAGAAGATGAAAAAGATATTAAATAATTCATATTTAAAAATATTTTTAATATTAACTTTTTCTTTATTTACTGAAGAAATAATTTTCAGAATTATAGGTGATTCACATGTATTTACATTTGGTTCATTAAGAATATTTGTTGAAGTTGTTATTATATCTGGTTTATTATCTTTTTTGATTAATCTTTGTAAACACTCAATTGCTAAAAAAATATTAATGGGTATTGTTATATTAGCTGGAGCTTTTTATACTTGTTTTCAATTAGGATTTAATAGTTTTATTGGTGTATTTGCATCATTAAATGCATCTAGTCAATTAGATGAAGTAAAAGATTATATTAAGGATTTTTTTGCTTCATTTAGACCTGAATACTTTTTAACTGTTATTCCTTTTGTATTATATATAATTGGTTTAATTATATTTAGAAAAAAGAAATTAGAAAGATCTAAAGTATGGAAGACTGCAGTTGCGACATTTGCTATTGAAGCAATATGTATTTCATTATATGCTGCTTCTATATTAGCTCCTGGATTACAAAACAAATTACAATTAATATCAAATAAAGAATTATTTGTTACTGCTAGTAATCCATCTATAACAATTGATCAATATGGAACATTTGGATTTTTATTCTTAGATTTAAAAGCATATTTATTCCCAGTTGAAATGGATAATAACGTAGTTGATGAAGTAATTGATAGAAGTAATGAAGAAATTACTGATAATAGTAGAGTAATTGATGATACTTTCTGGAAACAAGTAATTGAAGAAGAAGATAATCAAGCTTTAAAAGAAATAGATACATATTTAATTAATCAAGAAATAACTGAAAAGAATGATATGACTGGAATCTTTAAAGATAAAAATGTAATATTCATTTTAGGAGAATCTGTCAATGATATTATGTATGAATATCCTGATTATTATCCTAATTTTGCTAAGATACTAGAACATTCATATTTCTATGAGAATAATTATTCTCCAAGAAATTCATGTGCTACTTTAAATAATGAATTCTCAGGTATGACTTCTTTATATAGTATAGTTAATACATGTACTGCATCTACTTATAAAGAAAATGTATATCCATATTCTATATTTAATATATTTAATAATGCTGGATATGTTACTTTCAGTGCTCATGATTATACAGAAGCATATTATCCAAGACCAACAATTCATAAGAATATGGGAAGTGGAGAATACTACAATGTTCAAAAGTTAGGAATTAGTTATTCTAATGAATATAGAAATTGGGCTAATGATGATGAGTTCTTTGAAAGTGTATTAAAGATAATTGATAAAAAAGTAACTGGTGATGAACATTTCATGACATGGTTAACTACTGTTTCATCACATCAACCATATAGTCAAGAATCTATTCAAGGTGATAGATACTATAGCATGACAAATGGAACTGGATTCCCAAGTGATGTTAGAAGATATATGTCTAAGTTAAAAATTGTAGATAATGCTTTAGGTTTATTATTAGATGGATTAGAAGAACGTGGAATATTAAATGATACAGTTATAGTATTCTATGGAGATCATTATCCATATGGTATAAGTAAAGATAATTTAAATAAAGTTTTAAGTTATAATACTAAAGATGATATGAATGCTGAACAAGTTCCATTCTTTATATATAACCCTTCTATAGAAGGTGTTAAGAAACAAGAATATACAACATATGTAAATGTATTACCTACACTTGCTAATATGTTTGGATTAGAATATGATCCAAGATATTATGTAGGTGAAGATTTATTTAGTAAAGATTATCAATCTATAGTAGTGTTTGCAGATGGATCATGGAAGAATGAAATTGCTTATTACAATGCTTCTAAGAATGATATTAAATACTATACAGATAAAGAATATACTTCTGATGAAATAGCTGAAATAAATAAAAAAGTTCAAGCTAAGATAAATTATAGTAATAAGATTGTTAAAAATGATTATTTTAATGATTTAAATAATAAATTAACAAGTAAAAAAGAAGTATATGATGAATTAAGTGAAATAATGTGTTTAAATAGTGATATAAGCAAATATGTTGCTAATAACAATAAAACAGAATAGGTGATATAAATGGTAGTATTAAATTGGTTAAAAGAAAATTATAAAGGAATGCTTGTTGGTGCAATTATTGTAGGTTTAATTGCAGGTATTGCATGGCCTAAAAATGAAGCAAGATTACAAGATGGTAAAGCAGTTGCTGTTGAAACAAGAGTAGGTAAATATACTGCTGAAATGTTATATGAAGAATTAAAAGAAAAAAATGGATTAACAGCATTACTAACTCAATTAGATAGAGATATTATAAATGATAAATATGGTACTTCATTAGATGAAGAAGCAAGAGAATCAGCTACAAGTGAAGCGGAAAGTTATTTTAATCAATATAAGTTATATTACAATATGGATGAAAATACTTTTTTAAGTCAAAATGGATTTAAAGATAGAGAAGATTTTATTCAAAATTTAATGATTAATTATAAATTAAATCATTATGTTAATGAATATATTGGAAATGGTATTTCAGAAGATGAATTAAAATCTTATTATGATTCAGATGTATTTGGAGAAAAGACAATAACAATTATTTCTTCATCTACAAGTGATACTGATGTTAAGAAAGCTCAAAAAGAATTAAAAAATGGAACATCACTTGATAAAGTAAAAAGTAAATATACTGGTTTAGTTTATAATGATGTAACTATGACATATGATGTTGCATCTAGTTATCCAGAAGATGTTGTTAAGATTGTTAAGAATATGAAAGCAAAACAAGTAAGTGATGTTATTAATGATAGTACATATGGAAATTTAACAGTATATGTTTCTTCTTCTAAAGATAAACCTTCATATGAAGAAGCTAAAGATAATATAAGAAAAAGTCTTGCACAAAATAAACAAACTGAAGATCAAACTTTATACTATAAAGCTATGATTGCATTAAGAAATGATTATGGTATTAAATTCTATGATGCATCATATGAAAAGTATTATAGTAACTTTAATAAACAATATGCAGGTCAATAAAAGAGTATAATTATACTCTTTTTTTTGTTATAATTTAATTAGGTGATTATGATGGCAAATAAGTCAAATAGTTATGTTGAACCAAATAATAGAAAATTAGTATATAAAAAGAAAACTAAGAATCCAATTCTTTTATTTTGGAATTGGGGATGGAATATTTATTATGATAATCCTGAAGTTTGGAATTATTTAATAGTAGGTGGATTAACTACTGTATTATCTATAGCAGTTAAGTTATTACTATTAAAAACTGTATTTGATCAAACAGATGGATTACAACTACAATTAGCAGAAATAATTTCATGGATAATTGCAGTATTATTTGCATATGTTACTAATAGAATCTTTGTATTTAAATCTAAATCTAAAAATATTATTAAAGAATTAATTAATTTCACTAGTGGAAGAGTATTTACTCAATTAATTCAAATGTTAATAATGTTTATATTTGTTACTTTATTAACATTAAATAGTGATACTTGGGTATTAATTTTTACTTTAATTTGTCAAGTAATGCAAATTGTATTAAATTATATTATTAGTAAATTATTTGTATTTAAAAAGGGAGAATAATATGAATAAATTGAAAACATTTATATTATCAATTATTACTAGTATTGCTATTTGGTCTAGTTATAATATATTAGAAGATTTAAGAAATTTTAAGTTCTATACTTTATATAATTCTAA
>CAMOID010000005.1 GCA_946615975.1 uncultured Caryophanales bacterium | reverse complement strand
AGAGTCATTTGTCTTTGAATTCTAGCCATCTTATTGATTGTTTCAACCATATGAACTGGAACACGGATAGTTCTAGCTTGATCAGCTAAAGCACGAGTAATTGCTTGTCTAATCCACCATGTTGCATATGTAGAAAATTTAAATCCTTTTTCATAATCGAATTTTTCTACAGCTTTCATTAAACCAATATTACCTTCTTGAATAAGGTCTAAGAATAATAATCCACGTCCTACATATCTTTTTGCAATAGATACAACTAAACGTAAGTTAGCTTCAGCTAATCTATTTCTAGCAAATTCATCACCATCAGCAACTTTTAATGATAATTCAGCTTCTTCATCTGGTGATAAAAGTGAAATTCTACCAATTTCTTTTAAATACATACGAACTGGGTCATTTATATTAACATCTTTAACTAAATCTTCATCTGATAATAGAATTGGTTCTTCTTCAATCATTTCTTTTCCAGATCCAGCATTTGCATCTTCTTCAGTTACTACTGAAATACCTGCTTCCATTAATGCATTATATAATCCATCTAATGAATCAGCATCTAATTCTAATCCTTTTAATGCATCTGCTAATCTTTCGAATGTAATAAAACCATTTTTCTTACCTTCTTCAATTAACTCAGCTTTTCTTTCATCTAATGTTTTAATTTCTACTAAACCTTTTGCTTTCTTTGTTGTTTTAGGTTCTTCTTCAATTGGTAATTCAGTTTGAACTACTTCTTCTACTACTTCTTCTTTTTTCTTACTCATATTACTTTCCATCCTTTTTTAATTTTATTATTTCATCCATTATCTTTGATTGCTCATTGATATCTGTTTCATTTTTCATTTTCTCTTTAAGATATTTAATTCTTGAATTAATATCCATATCTTTAATCTTTTTAATATATCCTATGAAATCATTATCTAATAGCTTTGAATCTATATTATCTGATACAATTGCATCTAATTCTTCTAGATAATCAGCTTCATAACTATTTGCAACAAAATCTGCCATATTAATATAATTAAATTTTAGATAAAATGCAACAATCTCTTGTGCAATTTCATCATATTTTTTATCAGGTAAATAACCTAATTCTTGATTATATAATTGAATATATTTAATATCATTTAATAAGTAATAAATAAATGATCTATATATTTTAGTAACATTATCTAATTTTTCTTTCTTTTCTTTAAGAGTAATAACTTCTTTTACTTCTTTTTTGCTATCTTTAATATCATCTAATTTATTTAATAATACTTGCTTATCAATATTATATTTTGATGATATATCATTTATAGTTAATTCTCTTAAAATCGGATCATTTGATTTATTTAATTCTTTAATTACTTGATTAATATATTTATTTAAATCTTCAATCTTATTTAAATCTTTATCTTCTTTTAAATTGCTTAATTTAAAATCAAAATAATTGACTGAATGTTCTATAGCATTCTTATAACCATCTATACCGTTTTTTAAGATATATTCATCTGGGTCTTTAGCATCTTTAATTCTTAATACTTTAACATTTACGCCTTCATTAGCTAAGATATCACCATTAGTGATAGTTGCTTTTAAACCGGCATTATCATTATCAAATGCAAGTATTACATCAACACCTAGTCTTTTTAATAAAGCTACATGTTTTTGAGTTAAAGCAGTACCCATTGTTGCAACAACAGATTTAATACCACTTGAATATATTCTTATTGCATCCATTTGTCCTTCAACTACTAATATATAATTGTAGTTTTGAGCTTCTCTAGATGCTCTATGATAGTTAAATAATATATTTCCTTTTTTAAATACGGGTGTTTCTTTTGTATTAATATATTTTGCTTCATCTACATCTTTATATATACGTGCGGAGAAACCTACACATCTACCATCAGCATTATGAATTGGGAATGTTATTCTATCCCTAAATAAATCATATAATGAATTACCAATATTAGATAATCCTGTTTCTAATAAAATATTTTCATCATATCCTTTAGATAATAATATTTTACTTAGATTATCAGGTTTTGAGAGAGCATATCCAATTTCGAATTCATTTATAATATCTTCGTTTAATCCACGTTTTAATAAATATTCTTTAGCATCATGTCCTTCTTTACTTTGAATATTCAATTGATAGAATTTCATGGCAAAGTCTAATGCTTCTAAATGTTTAGTATAACGATATGTTACATTTGATACTCCATCAATTTTAGTACCAATTTTATCTGCAACAATTTTAACAGCCTCTGGAAAAGATACATGTTCTATTTCTCGAACGAAGTCAAATACGGTACCAGATTTATTACATCCGAAGCATTTCCAAAATTTCATGTTTTCATTAACTGATAAAGATGGACCTTTATCACCATGGAATGGACATACTCCAAAGTAATTGCTACCTTTCTTTTCTAAACTTATATAATTAGATATGATATCTATTATATTAGCTTGAGACTGGATTCTATTTATTTCCTCTCTAGGAATTCCAGCCATAAAAAATCACCCTCTACTTATATATTTTACCGATAGAGAGTGATTTTACTTGAAATTTATTTAATTTTTTTTATATTTTTTACATATTTATTGAAAAACAATATATTTTACTATAGATACCATAGTTTTTCGCCGTTTTTTCTTACTTCTTTAATAATACCTGATCCTAAACATTCTTGTCCTAAATATAGTACACAGGCTTGTCCAGGAGTAACAGCTTTAACCTTACATGGATACTTAACTCTTATTTCATTGTTTTCTAAGAATTCTAATATTACATCATAGTCAGGTCCTCTGTATCTAAATTTAGCAGTACAGAAATCTGGCATTCTTGGTGTAATAATATTTACGTTTTCAATTATACATTCATCTGAATATAATGTTTCAGGATCTTCACCAAATGCTACATATAAAATATTCTTTTCTACATTTTTACCTACAACGAAATGTTTTTCGTCATATCCTGAAATACCAACTTGTCTTCTTTGACCAATTGTATAATTCATTAAACCTTCATGTCTTCCAATTACTTCTTTAGTATCTACATTTACTATATCACCAGGATTTGGTTTTAAATAATTATGAATAAATTTTTGATAATTTCTTTCACCTATAAAACATATACCTGTTGAATCTTTTTTCTTAGCTGTAGGTATATTTTGTTCTACTGCAATTTCACGAACTTCAGGCTTAGTTAGGTCTCCAATTGGGAATAATACATTTTTTAGTTGTTCAGGTCTTAATTGAGCTAAAAAGTATGTTTGATCTTTATTTAAGTCTTCAGCTCTATAAAGTCTACATTCTTTTGTTTGTGCGTAGTGTCCTGTTGCTATATAATCAGCGCCTAATTTCTTAGCTTCTTTAACAAATGAATCAAATTTAATATATTTATTACACATTAAATCTGGATTAGGTGTTCTACCTTTTTTTAATTCCTCTAAGAAATAAGTAAATACATTATCCCAATATTCTTTTATAAAATCTACTCTATGTAATTCTATTCCTAATGAATCACATACAGCTTTAGCGTCATTGTAATCTTGTTCTTGTGGACATATATCTTGTCCTAATGTTGGATTACCTTCTATGTCATTATTAACCATAGCATCCCAATTACGCATAAATAATCCAATTACATCATAACCTTGTTTTTTTAATAGATATGCAGCAACAGATGAATCTACTCCACCACTCATACCAATAACAACACGTTTTGCCATATTATCCCTTCTTCTTGCAGTATTATAGCATATATTATTATAATTTACACTTTTATTTATCTATAAATATGGTATAATTTAAGAAGGTGACGAGAAATGAACGAAGATAATAATGTAAAAGCCGTAGTTGGTAATATTCGTATAAAAGAAAATACAAAGAAAGTTAAATTAGATAAATATGGTAAAGAAAAAGTATCTTTAGGTAAAAAGATATTTGTATGGGCTATGTTTATTGCAATGTTTGCAGCATTTATAGTTCCACTAGCAATTTACTTTATTAATTATGCTATTAATAAATAAGAAGCTATTGCTTCTTTTTATTTTGCATTAAAAAAGGAAGAATAATTTCTTCCTTTTTATTATTTAGATAATCCAGATGTTTCTTCTTCAGTAATTTCTTCTTCTGCTTCAGATTTATCTTTTAATCCAACATTAATTTCATAATCTTTGATATCATCATCAGTTATTTCATCAACATTTTCTAAATCTTCTAAGAAACTATATGAATTATATTTAATCATTCTATTTTTAACTCCAATTGCTAAAGCAGCAGCTGATAATGAGTTAAATAAACCAGGTATCATAGATTGAGTTGGTGCTACACCAGATAATGCTTCAATCTTGGATAAGTTAGTAGCTAATGCTTCAATTTCAGCTAATGAAGTTCCAGGAATATTACTGATTTCTTCAGCCATCTTAAATGCTTCATCAATAGCTTGGTTACCAACATTAATATTAGCAGAAGTATCAATTACTTTTCCTAATCCTTCAGTTGGAGCTGTTAAATCAAATTGTGGATGTTCAGTTGCATATGTAGTAACTGTATTATAAACATCTTTATAATTAGCAACAAATTGATCTTCCATATTCTTACTTAATTCAGTTAATTTAGCCATTGCTTCTGAATGAGTTAATGTTCCATTTGAAACACCATCAGCAATTGCATTAATTTCAGCTTGAGAAGCTTGATATGCAGAATTATATGTTGCATGAGCTGCATCATCTAATGCTCTATAAGTTTCTCCAGTAGAATGCCAATTAGTTTGATCTAATACAGCTCTTTCTAATGTATTAGTATGTGCTAAATTAGCTTCATTTATTTGAGCTACTCTTGAATCAATAACAGCTTGTGATTTTTCAGTTATACCTTGAGATAAATCTTTAGCATGTTGTATTTCAGTTGCATAGTTATTAATACGTTGTTGTTGATCTTGAATAACTTGATTTTGAGTTTCAGTTAATTCTTTTAAGTTATCTAATTCATGAGCTCTTTGAATAGTTGTATATAGGTTAATTCCAGATGCAACTAGTACTACTGTTCTCATTAAATCAGATACGAATGGATCTTTTTCGTAATTTAATGGTTTCATTACTGGATTGTATGATCTTAATCCAGCTTCTCTATCCATGAATAATAATTCTTCAATTTCAGAATTATCACTTATTATCTTTTCTCTCTTAACGAATCCACTTAAAGCCATAACATCATCATTATTAGCTACACCTTTAAGTTCTTCTTCATATGCTTTAGCTTGAGCTTCATTTATTTCATCATTTTCTTTTGGAATTCTTCTAAATCTAAATCCAGCTTGAGACATACCTGTCTTAAATGCTTGGATAGAATCACCAAATCCTTTAGCTCCGCCTACTTCATAATCTAATTTTTCTTTAGATAATTCTAAATATTCTCTTATAAGATCTGCTTTACCATATGTTAATGCAAAATATTCTTCAGATAATGAATTGTATTCAGCTTCTGATATTTCTTGTTCTTTAATTATCTTAGAAATTTCAGTCATACGTTTAAAATCTTTTAAGATTGTATTATAAATAGATACCATTCTTGCAGTTATTTTCTTTGTTTTTTGTTTAATCCAAGCAGTAATTCTAGCTTGAATCATTGTGTTAACTACAGGCATCTTATTATAATTTCTTAAATTACCACCTTTATAGTTTTCATATAAAAGTCTTAATTCTTCTTCAGATAGATTTTTTAATCTTTCTTGTAATTGTTTTACTCTTGCATCAATCTTTTTATTATAAGCAATTTTACCAATTCCTTTATGAATTAATTGGAATGGATAACTTACTACGCTTGGTGCTAAAGCAACAATGTTATATAGTACATTTCCTGTACAAACTTTCTTTTTAAAGTTTTGATTAACTCTAATATTAGAGGCAGAAAATTTCCAATCATCACCTTTAGCTAAATCTAATCCTTTAGTTAAATCAGCAAGTATTCTATCAATATTTAATATTTCTCCTTGCTCATTTTCTTGTAATTCTAGCTTATTAGTTGGTGCATCTACTACTGTTTTAGGTACACGAGCAGCTTTTCTTGGTTTTTCTACTTCTTTTTCTGCAGGTTTATCAGGAACATTGCTTTCTATTTCATTTTGAACTCTTTGTTCTTCTTCTTGTCTATCTTTATTATCTTTTCTTTGATTTGATACATATGCTAATACTGTATTAGTAAATGTATCATCATTTACGTTTTTAATTTCTTGTCCATTTAATTTAACATTAAATTTCTTTTTAGCTAATTCATCATATGACATATTATTATTCTTAGCTACATTTTCTAAGAAATTAATTAAGAAATAATCTATATCTTCAGGAGTTAACACTGATAAGTCAAATTCTTCTGGTGCATCTAATTTAATGTTATCATATCCTGCCATGATAGATAATTTATCTTCAGTTAAAGTTAAATCAAATGTAAGTTCTTTTTCTTTTAATACTGTTTTAGCTTCTTGAGCGTTATTTTTAACATCTTTAAATGTATCTACATTAGCTTTAATATAATCTAGATATCTATCATTATTATGTTCATAGCCATCTAATGCAGCTTGCATAGATTTTAATTCTTTATAATAAGATTCATACATTTCTACAAAAGGTAAAACAACTTTTAATTCATCTCTTATAGCTTTCTTTTCATCTTTATCTTCTACTGTATTAATCTTTTTAGCTAGTTCAACTACTCTAGCTCTAGCATCATTATAAGTTTTACCTAATACATTTAAATATAGTAATTCACTTTTAATATCTCTCATTATATGTTCTTTTTCTTCTTTAACATATAAGAAGTGAATATTTTCTACATTAGTTTTATCTCCTGACATAGAAGCTATTTGATTATTAAATCTTTCTTCTTCATTTAATAATTCTTGATTACGTGTAACTGTAACTCTTCTAAATACAGATATTTGATTAGATAAATCTATAACTTGATTTCTAAATTGTTCACTTGTTGAATCAAACATTCCTAAAACCTCCTAAACTTCGCCATTTTTAATAGAATTTAATACTTCAGATACCATATTCCATTCAGCATCTGTTGTAATATCTTCCATTTCAACTTTTTCAGCATATGGATCATATGATTTAACATATATATTTTCATTTCCGTCTTCATCAGTAGAATGATCTGTAAATGCTACATAGTTTCTACCATTTTCATTACAAGTAAAATCAAATACTACATCGCATTCTACTTCTTTACCATCTTTTACGATAGTTAACTTATCTTCTAGTAACATACTTGCACCACCTTATAATATATTTATAGTATAAATTAGAACTAAACGCTCATTAATTCTTCTTCTTTTTCTTTAATCTTTTCATCTACAATTTTATTATATTTATTAATTAATTCTTGAATATCTTCTTCAGAAGATTTCTTTTGATCTTCAGTTAAATCTTCAGCTTTTTTAATAGAAGTCATTGCATCAGCTCTTGCATTTCTTAAAGCAACCTTACAATCTTCTCCCATTTCTTTAACTTGTTTAACATAATTTCTTCTTGTTTCTTCAGTTAATTGAGGAACAGTTAATATAACCATTTCTCCATTATTTGTAGGAGCAATACCTAAGTTTGCTTCATTTATTGCATGTTCTATATCTTTAATAATTGTTTTATCAAATGGTTTGATCATTAATTGTCTTGCTTCTGGTACAGTTATATTTGCTACTTGATTTAAAGCAGTTGGTACACCATAGTATTCTACTTTAATACCATTTAACATTGCTGCATTAGCTCTTCCAGCTCTAACTGTTATAAGTCTCTTTTCTAAGTTTTCAATAGCTGACATCATACCCATTTCAGCTTCATCATAAAATTCCATAAAATATCTCCTTCAATTTAATACTTATTATATTGTTTTTTATTTAAATATCAAGCGAAAATATCATTGCTATAAATAAAGCTACAACGATAATTTCAACTATTATTATAATTAATGCAACCCCATTTGTTTTTCTTAGTTTAATTGGTTCTTCTTCATATGTTACTTCTTCTTTTTTCTTAGGTAACATTTCTTCTTCTTTATTTTCAAAATATTGTAATGCATTATATAATTCTAAATCCATTACTTCAGGTATTCTTTCTTTTTTAACATTATTAGCTCTATCATAATCATCATACATATAATTATAGAAATATTGATCTAATCTCTTTTGTGGATCACTTTCTATATTTTCAGGGGATCTATCATTACTTAATAGATATATGTATGTTGCTAATAAATGAATATCTTTTTTAGTTAAGTCATTTGCATAAGCTTTCTTTAATAATTGATTAAATTTATTTGAATCAAATTTAACAAATTTAGTATTTTCTTCTTCATCAAATTTATCATCACTTATGCCAACTTCTTTAGCTTCTTCAACCATTTCAAGTTCATCTTCAAATGTTGGTTCTTTAACACCTTCATTTGGAATAAATTCACCACCATTGTCTTTGTGATCTTTTTCATATGCATCAATTGCTTCAAGTTCTTGATACTCATCTTCAGGTTCCATTGATTCATTATTGCTTTGAACTGCAGATAACATTGTATCTAAGAATGTTGTTGGAGTCTTTTCTTGTTGTTTATTAAGACTTCTCATATTCTTTGGTTCTTGTAAAAATTCAATTGTACCATCTTGGTTATAATCAAATTTAAATATACCATCTGCTATTTTATATATTCTTTCACCAAAGCAATCAACTGCTACATATATATGTCCTTCTAAACCAAAGGACTTAACTGCATCTCTTACTTTTTGTTTTTCTTCAGCTTTTGATAATTTAATATCTGAATTATCTTCTGATAATCTTTGGAAGTTTAGAGGAACTCTAAACATATTATTCATATCATAGAAGATTTCTTTTGCAGATCTACTTGGTATCTCATCACCATGTTTTTTAATATAATCTTGTATTTCTGTATCTGTTCTACATACTAGAACATCTACTGTATTATCATCATTTCTTAATGAAATATAATCTATTTCTTTTCCATCTCCGGATTTAGTTTCTATAAAATTCATTTTTTCTCTGACATCATCATTTGTAGATGTCATATCATTAAATGCTTCTTTATTAGATTTCTTTGGATGTAATAGATTTTCTCTTTCAATTATTTTAACGTTTAATGCTGAAATAACAACTTCTTCATTAATAAATAAATTTTCATTTATGTTATCTGATTGTAACTTTTGTAAAATGTTTTCAATCTTAACAAATATATCTACAGGAATATCAGCTGTATTCCAAGATAGAATAATATCTGCTGCTTGATCTGCTGTTACAATTTTATTGTTATTATCGATGAATATTAATTCACCTTTATCATTAGACTTTATATTATCTAAGATAGAATACATTTGATTTCACCTACGCTTTCTTTTTTACTCTTGCTTCTTTTGTTTCTATTGCTACTCTTTGAGTTAAAGATAACAATATAAATAAATTAATTATGAATGATCCACCATAAGACATAAATGGAAGTGGAACACCAGTCATTATAAATAAGCCTGTAACACCTGCTAAATTAATTACTAAATGAATTAATATATAAGCAAATGTTCCAAATGCTATTATTGAATTTCTTAGATTTGTTGCATGTCTTGCAATAGTTAGTATTGAGAATAATAGTAACATATATGCAAAGAATAATATTCCAGTACCTATAAGACCAAATTCTTCTACAATAATTGGGAATATAAAGTCTGTATAAGATTCAGGTAAATATAAGTTCTTTTGTTTACTATTACCTAATCCTAAACCATATAAACCACCATTGTTAATAGCTATATAACTATTACATACTTGATATCCTGTCTTTTCCAGATATCTTGAACATGGTTTTCTAAAATCAAATCTGGCTTCTTGTGCTGGAGTAAGTATTTTATTCAAACTATTAGTTGAATATAACATAAATACTGAACATGCTCCAATAGCAATTAATCCATATATAATTTTCATTACTTTACCTTTTTTAATAGGTAATTCAATAAATATTAAGAATGTAATACCAGCAGTTATAATTGCAGTACCTAAGTCAGGTTCTTTAGCAATTAAAAACGCACATATTACCGGAATAATTAATGGTTTTAATAAATCGCCTTCATTATTCCATTTCTTTTTATCTCCATATATTGTTGCCATATAGAGAATAAGTAATGTTTTAACAAATTCAGATGATTGGAAGTTAAATACTCCTAAATCTAACCATGATTTAGCACCGTTTGCTTCTGTTCCAAATAATTTTACTAATAATAGTAATCCTATCATAGCAATTGGTAATAAAAAGCTTAACTTTGAATATGTTTTAGTTGGTGTACATATAATAAATAATGACAACAATAACATTACTAATTCTACAGCTCCTTGTCTTACAACAAAGAAATAACTTGGGTTCTTATATACAAGAACAGCAGCTACTGTAGACGATGAAAATATCATTACTAAACCAAATAAGAATAGCAGTAAGCTAGTTATAAGTAATAATTTATCAGTTTTAATTAAATTACTCCTTAACTTCATATTCTCACCTATACTACATTTTACCACAAAAAAAACATATATTAAATATATGTTTTTATTTTTTTAATAAAAATTAGTCTTTTAATGGAACGCCATTAGCATCAGTTTTAACTGAACCAGTTATAATCATGATTCCATCAATTAAAGGCCAGATAGCACCTAAACCACAAGTTAACCATGTAGCAGCGATTTGACCAATAGCCATACCAGTGTATCCAAGATAGAATCTACCAACACCAAATGATCCTAAGAAAATTTGTAATAATCCAGCAACTAATTTAGATTTTTGTTCAACTCCACCTTGTACAGGTTGTTGAAATTGAGGTTGTTGGAAATTTGGTTGAGCTTGAGTTTGAGCTCCTCCAATAGCAGCACCACATGAAGTACAATTATTTTGACCTTCTTCTACAGGTGCACCACAATTAGTACAAAATTTAGCCATATTAAATACTCCTTCCATAATCTATATTTATTATAACAAATTAATTTTACTTTTTAAATAATTTATTTGCTCTATCTATTAAATTATTTAAAAAACTTGTTATTAAAACAGCAATTATAGGTGCTAAGATTGGATTTATAAAATAAAAACCAAATGTTAAAGCTCCTATTAGTATGCCATATATTCTCATTCCTAATTTTGTATAACTAGATGTAACATAATCTGTTGCAACAAATGTGAATATAAATATATATCCATATTGAAAATATACATTACCAATATTTATATTTGCAATCATACAATATAATGAGAATAATAAGAAACTAGTTATCATAGATAATACACCAATACTAGTTTTAGTATTATTAGTAACACTTAATAGTATAAATACTAATAAATTAATTAATATATTAGTACTAGCTATACCACCTACATTTTTACCAATAATATAATCTAATATATTATATTCAAATAATTTATTAGATTCATATATATTCATATAATCAAATCCATTTAATAATAGACTTTGAATCGCATATATAATTATAAAACAAACACATATGATATTTACCCTATTCTTCATAAACTTAGATAATAGAAGTATTATTACTAATGTTAGAAAGAATACTAACATATTAGTATTAATACTAGTTAAACATCCTAGGATTATTCCATATTCTATATGAAATGATGAAAATAATACATCTTTTAAACTAGCATTTTTATTATTCTTTTTATTAATAACATATTCATAAAATATATTAACTATAGCACCAATAAATGCTCCACCTAATATAAATATAAAGGGTCTAAATAAACCATATACATTAGTATATTTATTTATAAATAAGAATATACCATTTTTATATATTCCATATAAAACCATTGGTATTAATAGAAGAATTCTTATTAATGAAATATGATATATACTCTTTTTACTTCTGATATAAACATTATTCATCTTCATTACCTCCTAAATACTTCTTGAAATTTATATGTGCAGGACATAAATAAGTACATAAACCACAATGTATACATTTAGATCTATCTGCTTTTTTATGTTCTTTTAAATATTTAGGATTTAATCCAGCTGGACATTTTAAATTACATAAACCACATTGAATACATTTAGATTCTTTTTGTTTATCTATTGTATTTAAGAATATACTTCTTATTTCAGGTGTAACTATATTATTTAATGTAGTTAATGTTTTTCCAGCTAATAATCCATTTATTATTACATAATAATTATCATCTGTAATAGTAACTGAATTTTTAATAATATCAGCCATTGATGTACCTATTTTAACTTTTACTACTTTAGGATTTTCTACAGCATTACCAGCTATAGTTATTAGTTTTTCAGTTATAGGTTTCTTTCTTTTTAATACATTATAGATATTATATATATCTTCTACAGTTAAATAATTAACTCCCCATTTTTCTTGTTTTTTAGATATTGTATTCTTTAATAATATAGATTCAAATCCAATTGGATATATATCTGGTAATAATTTTAATTTTATATTTGGATATGTACCAATATTATTTATTAAATTTATTACGTTTAAATTATCAGCATTATTAATTGCTAATACAGTTTCTTCACATCCAAGTATAGATGCAAGTGCATCTATAGTTTCAAGAATCTTATCTGAATAAGTATTAATTATAAATGATGATGTATGTTCAAATGGATCTTTATCAATACCATTTATTACAAGAGTTTTAGCTCCATATACTAAGTTTCTATTAATAGCGTTAAATTTAACTATTAAATCATTTATTTGATCTTTACTATATTCATTAATATATTTAGTAGCAGGAGTTCTTTTTCTTAAACTCTCTTTAAAATCATTTTCTATAACAATACATTCTAAATCTTTATTATTTAATTTCATTGAAGTAGTTTTACCTAATACTTTTCCAGAAACTGGAGAATATACTTTAATATTATCTTTAGATAATAAAACTTGTTCCATGTATACAAAGCTACCAGTTTTAATATTAAGCTCAAATCCTTCTTCAATTGGTATATAAATATGATCTGGATTTAAAAATTCATGTATATCTTTATCAAAAATAACATTCATACTTTCAGGTATAGTTATTTTATTATTCATAGTTATCACCTATTATTTACTATAATATTTTATTACATCATTATATAAATTTGGATTAAATGTTTTAGATTTAATCATATCAATTTCTTGCTTATAAGGAGCATATTCCTTATCAACATATGGAGTTTCTAATATTTTAGGAATATTAGCTAATCTTTCGTTATAAATAACATTTATTAAGTTATCAAAACCAATAGAACCATATCCTAAATTTTCATGTCTATCTTTATGAGAACCTATAGGATTCTTACTATCATTTACATGAACACATCCTATTTTATTTATTCCTATTAATTTATCAAATTCATCTAAGTATTCATCAAATTTAGAAATATCAACTCCAGAATCTGATAAATGGCATGTATCTAAACATACTCCTACTTTATCTTTTAATTCAATACCATTTAATAAGTAAGATACTTCTTCTAAGTTAATGCCTAATTCTGTACCTTTTCCAGCCATAGTTTCTAATAAAACTATTGTAGTATCATCTTTAACTAAGATATTATTTAATCCTCTTATAATATTATCCATTGCTTCAGTTCTATCTAAACCTACTGCTGCACCTGGATGTAATACCATATATTTAATACCTAAAGTTTCACATCTATCTAGTTCTTGTCTTATAAAATCTTGACTAAATTTCCATTTATCAGGATCTGTATTATTTCCAAGATTTACTATATATGGAGCATGTACAATAACTTTATCTAATTCAATATTATTTTCTTTCATAATATTCATAGCTTCTAATGTTAATCCATCATTTATAGTTCCTCTTTGAGTATTTTGAGGAGCACCTGTATAAAACATAAAAGCTGTTGAACCATATGATAAAGCTTCTTTAACTGAGCCAACTAGTTGAGTATCATTTTTATATGATACATGACTTCCTATATATAACATTTTTATCACCATAAAAATTATAACATAAAAAAAACGACTTATATAGTCGTTTTATTATTAATTACTTATAATATAACCATTTCTATTTTGACATTGAACTGATGCTCCTGGTTTAGCATTTCTACATGCTGTAACTGGAGATTTGAAGTATTGTGAGTATACTTCACCAGTATAGTTTTGTAAGTTAGAAACTGTTGGGTCACCTTTTTCACTTACGTTCCAGTTTGGTATAGCATAGTTATTGTCATATAAATTTAAAATGTATTTTGTACCAGTTGTTGATGAAGCATCTACAACTACATAACCTCTATAGTTACCTGTAGAAGAATATCCTAAGTCTGAAGTTATATCGTATACATATATTCCTGCTCCACCGGCATTACCAATGTTTGAGTCATATACATATTGTGTTTGAGTATCTTTAACTACCTTTTGACAATATAATACAAACGAATTCTTTCTAGCATCTTCCATAATATCTAGTACTGCAGGTATTGTAATAATCATAATTAATGCAAGTACTACAATAACTACTAATAATTCAACTAATGTAAAACCATTTTTATTCTTCTTCATCTTGGATCCTCTTCCTATTCTATATAAATTATACAATAATAATCGTTTTATAGTCAATAATGATAATTTATATTATCAATAGTTGACAAAAGACTATTGTCTTTCATCAACTATTATTGTTATTATTATTGTCTTTATTTGTATTAACTACTACTTTCTTTGGTTCTTTATCAAATACTGAAGTACTTGGTCCAGATTGAGTAGTCTTAGTAATAACTTGTATTTCTTTTCTCTTCTTAGGTCTCATACTACGTCTTGCTAATGTTAACCATACAAGTACTACTAGTAATACAATTCCTAATATAATAGCTATTATTCTAAATACTAATGTATAAGAGATAGATAAACCTTCGCGATATACATTGATAATATATTGTTTTGTATAATATTCATTTTCTGATCTTACAAGTATTTCTACTTGAGAACCATTTTTAAGATTTGAATTACCTGTTACTATTACTGTCGCACCTGGTTGTTTAGCACGATAGTTCAAATATAACATGTCTTCATCTTTATCTATCTTAACATCGTAATAGTAAATATCTGGATTAAATTCAAAGTCTTGATGTTTACTAATAGTTAAGAATTCAAGTTGTGCATTAGATTCTGGTAATGTTGGATCTGGAGCACCTTGAGCTGTAGTAATTTCTCTTGTTGTATAAACTACTGTACCTGTAGATCTTGTAGATCTTGTAGTAGTTGTTGTACTTACAGATGTTCTAGTTGTATTAGAATTTAATCTATTTACATATATTACGTATCTATTAGTATTACCATTTGCACCTTCTAGATAAATATTAATTCTATTTTGACCAATTGAGAAATCTTTTTGACCAGTTATTGTTACTTTAGTAGAAGATATCATTGGTACTGCTGTAACATTCAATGAAGTAATTGTATTTGGTACTTGTAATGAATACGTTAATTGTCCAGCATTGAAACCAATGTCATATCCTTGAACATTTAATGAACTTAATAAGATTTCTTCAGGAGCTTCTTTAGTAGTTATAACAGTTGTTTCAGTAACTTTTTCTTCAACTGTACCAATTGTTTTACCTATTGTTCCATCACATGTAGGTTCATGTATTTCAAGTCTTTGTTTAGGTTGAATACCTGATCTATTAATATATTCTTCTAACGCTACATTAAATTTCTTTTCATCCATATTTCTCATATTTAAATCTTCAATTGCATATGAGTTATCTTTAAATGAAACTATTACATCATATGTATAATCTGTAGGTAAAACTAAGGCATTTTCATATGACATACAGTTAGTTGCAACTGTTTTTAATTCATTTCCAACTAATCCTTGATAATTAGCGCATAATGTTTCACCTTTATTTATAACTTTATTAATAGTAAAGTTATATTGATATTCTTGAATATTTATTGAATGCCAATCATCAGTTGGTGTACAAGAACCATTTTTAGAGATACAGTATTTTGGATATAAAATACCATCTTGATATTTACCATTTCTTTCATAGTAAGCTTCTTTATCAGCTTCTGATGGTTCAGGTAAAGAGAATGTAATAGATGCTAATTTGCTATCTACTTCTGAAGCTGGTTTTTGATTTCTAATAATCTTAACCCATCCTTCATAATTACCTGTATTTTCTATTTCTAAGTCTTCTTTAATATCATATACAATACAATCTGCTTTTGAATATTCATCAAATTTGATTTGTTCTAAATCTTGATATG
Source organism: uncultured Caryophanales bacterium (assembly GCA_946615975.1). Taxonomy (GTDB): domain Bacteria; phylum Bacillota_I; class Bacilli_A; order RF39; family UBA660; genus UBA6985. Next base: position 26,016 of record CAMOID010000005.1, on the reverse strand, counting down.
CAGCAACATAATGATTAGTTGCTTTAGTTACTAAGTTTAATGCATATAAATAAAATGCTTTTCTTTTAGAGTTATCAGTTATTTGAGCAACAGCTGGTATTGAAATTGCAACAATTGCTGCAAGTAAAGCTATAACAAGTAATAATTCAACTAATGTAAAACCTTTATTATTCTTTCTCATAACTACTTTCCTATTCTATTTATAATTATAAGTTATTAGTATATTTTTTTCAATATAAAAAAGTCACTTATTTAAGCGACTTTTTTATATTTTAAAATCTTCTATAAATTCCATTTCTTCTTGCTTATCTACTTTTTTAGGTTTTTCTTCTTTTTTCTTTGGAGCAACTGTTTCCTCTATTTTAACTGGATTAGAATATTTGAATGCTTTATCAAATGATTTCTTAGTTATAGCTGAACCAGTTGATGCAAGATCCATGATTGGAATATCTGTATTTTTAATTCTTTCAACACTTTCAAATGAAGATAATCCTACAAAGTCATTTGTCTTTGTAATAAGTGCTGAAACTATATTATAGTTTGTAGATTTAACTTTCTTAATTACCATAGAACCACGTTTTGCTCTAGTTAATTGAGTTAAATCAGATAATTTAACACGTTTACCTGTTTTCTTATCTGTGAAGATATTTAAGTATTCATCTTCAGATGTATAAGTTAAACCTGATACAACTTCATCATCTTTTAAATTAATACCTTTAACACCTTGAGATTTAGCAGATGAAATAGGAATTTCACTTGTTTTATAACTAATATAATATCCTGATTTTGTAACTAATAATGTATTTTCATTATCAATTTGAGTATTAGTTATATAATCTCCTGCTTTTAATTTCATAGATGTATAAGTTTTATTATATCTACTTACAATGAATGAAGATAATTCAGTACGTTTTACCATACCTTCTTTAGTGAAGAATGTAATTACTTGAGATGCATCTTTTTCATCTACTATATAAGCATTTACTACTTCATCATTAGGATCTATTGGTACAAAGTTAGATACATGTTTACCTAAGTCTTTTAATCTACATACTGGTATTTCATTAACTGGTAAATATAAATAACTACCAAGTTTAGTAATAATAAGTAATTTCATTAGTGTTGTTGCTTCATAAGTACGAAGAACATAATCTCCATCTTTTAATCCAACTTCATCTAATGTATTATTAGCAAAACTCTTCATAGATAATTTCTTAACATATCCATCTTTAGTTACCATTACATATACATTTTCTTTAACAATTAAGTCTTCTGCATTAAATGACATTTCTTCTACTTCATCTTTAACTTCTGTACGTCTATCTACTGCATATTCTTTCTTAATTTGTCTTAATTCATTTTTAATTACTCCATTTAATTTTTCTGGATTAGCAAGAATTTCTTCTAATGTATTAATTAAATTTTGTAATTCTTTTAATTTATTTTGTAATTCAACTATATCTGTATTAGTTAATCTATATAATTGTAATTTAACAATAGCTTCTGCTTGTTCAGGTAGGAAATCAAATTTCTTAACTAAATTAGCTTCTGCATCTGATTTATTCTTAGATGCTCTTATTGTTTTAATAACATCATCTAAGATAGACATAGCTTTAACTAAACCTTCTACAATTATAATTTCTTTCTTTAAAGCAGCTAAATCAAATTCACATCTTCTTCTTACTACTTGTTTATCAAATTCTATGTATGCATCAATCATTCCTACAACACCCATGATTTTAGGTCTTCTATTTACAATTGATACCATATTATATGAGAAATTAGATTGTAAATCAGTATTCTTAAATAAGTAAGCCATGATTAAATCTTTATTAGCATTTGGTTTTAAATCAATAACAATTCTTACAAATGCATCTTTATCAGATTCATCTCTTACTTCAGCCATACCTGATACTTTACCAGATATTCTAATATCATCTATTTTCTTTACTAATTGTTGTTTATTTACATCAAAAGGTATTTCATGAATAATAATTTGTTCTTTACCTTTTTCTTTAACAAATTCATATTTAGCTTTAACTATAACTTTACCACGTCCAGTTGTTAAAGCTTGTCTAATAGCATCTTTACCTTCAATTACACCACCAGTTGGGAAATCAGGTCCTTTTACTATATCTAATATAGAATCTAAATGACAATTTGGAGAATCAATTCTCTTAATTGTTGCATCTATTATTTCACCTAAGTTATGTGGTGGAATATTAGTTGCATATCCTGCTGATATACCAGTTGTACCATTTACTAGTAGATTTGGAAATTTAGCAGGTAATACAGTTGGTTCATATAATGTATCTGAATAATTTAGAGCCATTTCTACTGTATTTTTGTCTATATCTTTTAATAATTCTTCTGCTAATTTATCTAGTCTTGTTTCAGTGTAACGCATTGCTGCAGGTGGGTCTCCATCAATAGAACCATTGTTACCATCAACTTGAACTAGTATATGATTTTGTTTCCATTTTTGAGATAAGTGAATTAATGCATCATATACAGATGAATCACCATGTGGATGATATCTACCTAATACTAAACCAACAGCGTTTGCACACTTCTTAAATGGTTTATCATAAGTATTCTTATCTTGATACATTGCATATATAATTCTTCTTTGTACTGGCTTTAAACCATCTCTAACATCTGGAATAGCACGATCTTGGATAATATATTTAGAATATCTACCAAATCTTTCTCCCATAATGTCTTCTAACGAATAATCATGAATTCTAGCTAATACTTCTTTAGTCTCATTCATTCTAATCACCTTTAACTATTATAGCATAAGAAATTAAAGTATAGTAAAACATTTGACAAATAATCGACAAATAAAAAAGAAGTACTTGTAAATACTTCTTTAATTATACATTTCTCTTAACTCATTAAGAGCTTTCTTTTGTAATTTTTGTACATTTTGTCTAGACATAGATTCATATCCATTTTTAACTAACATATCTCTTGCTTCTTCTTGAGTATGTTCTACTCCATCCATGAATCCATATGTATATAATAATATTAATTGTTGTCTTTTATCTTTTAACATAGATATATTATTCATTAATGTTTCTACGTTATTTTTAGCTTCAACTTCTTCTTCAAGTGAATATTCATCTTTAATAACTTCACCTAATGTTATATTTTCACCTATTTTATCATTGAATGAATATATATCTGCTGTTTCATTTTCATAATCTAATATTTTATTAGGTTTTAAATTAAGTAAATCAGCCATTTCTTCAAGTGATAATTTTCTACCATATGTTTCTTCTAATTTTCTTTTAGCACTTAAATACTTTTTAGCATTAACACTTTCAACGTAAGGGATATTGATTAATCCTGTATTTTTAAATGATTCTTGTTTTACTGCATTTGTAATGTATTTGAATGCTACTGATGAAAATTTAGCATATGATTCCATCTCGTAATTATCAATACATTTTAAAAGAGCCATATATGCAATTGATATATAATCTTCTCTTTTTGATGAATCAGGAACATTAGAATTAATAATATGTAATATCATAGGATAGAAATTAGATAATAATCTATCTCTAGATTCTAATGAACCATTTACACGATAATCAACTAATAAGCTATTTATTTGTCTATCATCTAATACGTTTAAATTGTGTTGTTTAACATAATTTACAAATAAATTAGACATATTAATTTCCCCCTTTACATATTTATGTATTATACAATAAATATGTAAATTTGGCAAAAAAGAAAAGCGATTACTTTTCGTAAACGCTTACTTTTTTCTTATCTCTACCAGATCTTTCAAATTTTACTACACCAGTAACTTTTGCAAATAAAGTATGATCTTTTCCCATACCTACATTTTTACCTGGATAAATTTTAGTACCTCTTTGTCTATATAAAATAGAACCAGCAGATACTGTTTCACCGTCAGCAGCTTTAGCACCAAGTCTTCTACCAGCAGAATCTCTACCGTTTTGAGTTGAACCTTGAGCTTTAACATGCGCGAAACGTTGAATATTTAAAGAAATAAATAATTCTTTCATGTTTAATCCTCCTCAATAATATTAATATTCTTAGGATAATCATTTTTTAAATTATCAAATAAATTAATCATATTATCAATTAACTTATTTGTTATATCGTCTTGTTTCTTATTAGTTATTACTACAACATCATTATTGTCTTCATAAATAATTGCATCTTTGTCAAATGACATAATTGCATTTACTGTTGTATACATTATAGATGAAACAGATGCACATACTATATCATTTCCATCGGAATAATTAGCATGTCCTGATATTTTTATTTGATTATCTCTAACACGTACTAGAATCATATTAACCTGCTATCTTAGTTACTTTTAACATAGTATATGGTTGTCTATGTCCTCTAGTGTTACGGTATTTTTTCTTAGGTCTATACTTGAATACTACAACCTTTTTTTGTTTTCCGTGTTTAACAACTTCACATGTAACTTTAGCACCTTTAACTACAGGAGTACCAATTTTATCTCCTACAGAAAGTACTTCGTCAAATTCTACTTTAGATCCTACTTCAGCATCTAATTTTTCAACGTAGATTTCTTGACCTTCTTCTACATAGTATTGTTTTCCACCAGTTACGAATACTGCTTTCATTACTCTAACCTCCTTATAAATTGAAGACACGCCTTTAAGGTGTAGAATAATCTAACTTTTACCTTTTTAGTGCGGTTTGTAATGAATACTTACAAACACCAAGATAATACCAAAAAATAAGGCTTATGTCAACGATTTTTAGTTGATTTACATATTATTATTCTTTATAATAATAAACCGAAAGGTGATTATATGGGACCTGCTAAAAAGACTATAGAAAAAAGAAAGAAATTTAAATTAGGTTACTTAGATGATGAGTTTTCAGAAAAAGCTAAGATATATGCTCATACAAATGAGAAGATGTCTACTTTAGCTGATAAAATGTATGGTGTAAGATCAGTTTTAACTGTTGGTTCATCAGGAGATCAATTATTAAACTTATTAGTTAAAGGTATATATAAAATAGATACCTTTGATATTAATCGTTTTTCTAACTATTATATTAATTTAAGATTAGCAGGTATAAATAATATAATCGATACTCAAGAACTTTGGTATTTCTTATATGGATTACATAAAAAAGGATATGAAGCTAGTAAATGTTCTTTAGATAGAGATTCATATGAATTCTGGGAACATATATTTCAAACATATACAACTGATGAATTAAGATATATCTTATTTAGAGGAGATGTAGATGATCTTACTTTATTAGATAACAATAATTACTTTGATATATCTGTCTTAGAAGATTTAAGAAGATATTTAAGTGTATTACATAGAGATAACTTTAATACTCACCTATTTAACTTACATGCATTTATAAAGAATAGAAAATATGATGCTATATTATTATCTAATATATATGATTATGTTGATACTAGATCTTTCTTAAATTATTTAAAAGTATTAAAGGAATATTTAAATAAAGATGGTAAAATATATTATAGTTATCAATATGAAACTAGACCTACTTATTCATTATTAGATTTATTAAGTAGAAAAGATTATAAAAATCAATTAGATCAAGAAGTATTAGAAGAACTATTAGATACAGATTATAAATTTATAAGAGATAATACAGAAATATTACCATTAAATAGTAATGGATCTAGTCATGAAAATTCATCTGATTCATATTTAGTATTACACATGTAAAAAGAACAAGATTACTTGTTCTTTTTTAATTGCTCTTTAATCTTAAATAGATAATTTAAAGATTCCATTGGTGTTGTATTTAATGGATCTATTGAATTAATTAAATCAATTAATTCTTTATGATCATCTACCGGTTCAGCAAAGTTAAATGATAATTGATTATCAATTACTGGTTCTTTAACTTTTTTATTCTTTTTAGAATCACTTTCATATACTTTTAGTATTTGATCTGCTCTTTTTAATATTTCATCTGGCATACCTGCAAGTCTTGCAACATGAATACCATATGATTTATCTACTGCACCTTCTTTTACTTTATGTAAGAAAGTAATATTTCCATCTTGTTCTTTAGCTTCAACATGAATATTTTTAATATTAGAATATGTTTTATCTAAATCAGTTAATTCATGATAATGTGTACTAAATAATGTTTTACATTTAATTTTTTCATTTACATATTCAAGTATACTTCTAGCTAAAGACATACCATCAAATGTCGCAGTTCCTCTACCTAATTCATCAAATAAGATAAGTGAATTAGGTGTAGCATTTACTATAGCATTTTTAGCTTCTAACATTTCTACCATGAATGTTGATTCACCAGATACTAAGTCATCTGATGCACCTATTCTTGTATATATTTTATCGAATATTGGTAATTCAGCATATTCACATGGAACAAATGAACCTATTTGAGCCATGATAATTGTTATAGCAAGTTGTCTCATGTATGTAGATTTACCTGACATATTAGGTCCAGTTATTAATAATGTATCTGTTTTATCATCCATGATGATATCATTCTTAACATATGTATTACCTGATACAGTTTCAACTACTGGATGGAATCCTTCAATAATCTTAACTGATCTATTATCTACAAGTTTAGGTCTTACTAAATGATGTTCTTCACTTACTAATGAAAGTGATGCATATACATCTATTCTTGCTAGTAATTTAGCAGTATTTTCTAATTTGAATACATTACTCTTTAAGATGTTTCTTATATCATTGAATAATTCATATTCTAAATCAATAATTTTTTCTTCAGCATTTAATACTAAAGCTTCTTTTTCTTTTAATTCAGGTGTAATAAATCTTTCAGCACCTGTTAAGGTTTGTCTTCTTTCCCATCCTGCATCTTCAGGTATATTTGCTATTTGGCCTTTAGTAACTTCAATATAGTAACCAAATACTTTGTTGTATCCAACTTTTAAGTTAGAAATACCAGTTCTATTTCTTTCTTCTTCTTCAATAGATGCAATAAAATCTTTACCACCTGATCTAATCTTCTTAAGTTCATCTAATTCTTCATTATAACCTTCTTTAATTAGATATCCTTCTTTAATAGTTATAGGTGGATCTTCATATATTGCTCTTTCAAGTAATTCATATATTTCTTTATGTTCATCTACTTTAATATCAAATTTTAATTCTTTTAGTATTCTATTAATATCTGGTAATACTTTAAGAGAGTTCTTAATTTGAAGTACATCTCTTGCATTTAGTGAACCACATGTGACTTTACCACATAATCTTTCAAGGTCATATACTTCATATAAATCTCTCATAAGTTCATCTCTTAATAAGAAATTATTATTTAATGCTTCTACAAAATCATATCTTTCATTTATTTTATCTTTATCTTTTAATGGATTAAGTAAGAAATTCTTAAGCATTCTTGAACCCATAGCTGTTTTAGTTTTATCAAGTAACCATATAAGAGAATATTTTCTTTCTTTTAAACGTAATGTTTCAATTAATTCTAAGTTTCTAATTGAATGTACATCCATTTCTAGATATTCATCTTTATTAATAATATTTACTTTATTTAAATGAGATAAATCTTTTAATTCTTTAACATGTAAATAATATAAAATATGTTTAATACCATATATTATTCTTTCATCCTCTATATCTTCATATATAGATTTATATTCATCTTCTAATAATTCATCTGATATAGATAAATTAACTTGATAATTATTAACTAATGTATTTAATAATTCTATATTAAAATCATTTTTAACTATTACTTCTTTTAAATTTAATGTAATAATTTCATTTACTAATAAATCATCTTTGTGATCTAAATATAAACTATTTACTTCACCAGTTGAAATATCTATATAGGTAAGTAAATAAGTATAATCAAAATCTATAATAGAACCAATGTAATTGAAGTCTTTATCATTTAAGAATTCTAAATCTACCATGGTTCCTTTTGTAATTACTTCTACTACTTCTCTTTTTACCATGCCTTTAGTAAATCTAGGATCTTCTACTTGTTCACATATAGCAACTTTATATCCTTTAGATATTAGTTTTTCTACATATGACTTAACTGCATGATGAGGGATACCACACATTGGGACTCTTTCAGATAAACCAGCATTCTTACCAGTCATAGTTAATTCAAGTTCACGTGATGCAATGTATGAATCTTCAAAGAATAGTTCATAGAAGTCACCTATTCTATAAAATAATAATTCATCCATATGTTGTTCTTTTATTTCAATATATTGAACCATCATAGGAGATAATTTACTTCTATCAACTTCATTCATCTTCATACAAATCACCCTGTAATAGATATTATAACATAAAAAAAGGCTAAAATATTATATTATTTTAGCTCTTTTAGCTTATTTAATGCCTCATCAAATGTAGATACTCCTATGATATCTATATCATATTTATTTTTCTCTTTAACTTGTATAGCTTCTTCATAATTTTCTTCAGGAACTATAAATGTTCTAACACCTTTTTTATATGCTCCTGCTATTTTATATTTAACTCCATCAATTTCTCCAACAGTACCATCTATATCAATAGTACCTGTTCCAGCTATTTCTTTTCCATGAGTAATATCTTCTTCTGTAAGTGCATTATAAATATATAAGGACATCATTAATCCACCTGATGGACCTAATTCATTCTTCTTAGATTTATATTTAATATTAGGATTATTATCATATTCATATATTATTTTAAATGATATTCCTATAAGTGCTTTATCATTTATTTCAGATAATATACCATAGCATTCTACTTCTTTATTATTTCTTAATACTTTAAATTTAACTTTATATCCTACTTCATGAGATTTAATATAATCTGCTATTTTATTATGATCTTCAAATACTTTATCATCTACTTCTAATATTTGATCTCCTACTCTAAGATCTGTTTTAGCATCTTCTATTATTAAAGTTACATATATCTTTTTATTAGTAATATTTAAATCATATCCTGCTTTAGTATAAGCAACATATATAGAATTACTATCAGCTGATTCATTTAATATTTCATCTCTTTTACGGGAATCTTCCATTGTTTCATTGCTATATTTTATATCATCATTTTTAACTATATCCCAACTAGGAAATATATATGATGCTAATAACATAGGAATAGTACCAGGATAATATGAAATATATGTTATATCAAATGTACCTTCAGATTGATATACTTCATTTTCATATCTATCTTTTAAATCTATTTTTCCACCTGGAGCATATATACTATATGGAAGTTTAACTAATATTAATAATGCTAATACAACATATATTAATATATCTTTCCAATAATTTTTTAAAAATGATTTAATCTTTTCCATGATTTCACCTTGTTTTAATTATAACATCAAAATAAAAGATACAATTTAATAATTGTATCTTAGCATGTAAACTTATATTTATTATTTTCATCTTTTAATGTACTATCTGGAACTGTAAGATTACAGTTATCACCATAGCAAGTACATGTTAATGATGTATTATCACATATAAAGTTTTTAGATATATTAGTAGTTGAATATATCTTATGATTAAATGAAATACTTATATCATAATGTCTAGCATTATAAGCTGATATTGGCATTGTAATTAAAGCTGGATTTAATAATTGGTTACTATATGATAAAGAATTATCATAGTTAGAACCATATGAAACTTTAACTGTTCCTAGATTAACTCCAGATAAGTATTCTCTCATCATTGTTTTAATTGGTTTATATTTATAATTAGAAGCTATATCTCCTGTTATACAATTTTCATATCTTCCTCTTGTGTATCTTACAACCCATGTTGGATTACATGCATTTTGTCCATTTGGACAATATTTTGAATCATATGTTTTATAATATTCATATATAGATATATATCCAACATTATCTTTAGTTAAATTAGAATCATACTCTAATCTAATACATTCATATTTATTTGATGCTATAGTATTAGAATCAATTCCAGCTTCTTCTAATGTGCAAGATGATACTCTTTTAATACTATAGTTAATAGCGTCTTCTCCTACTGTTTTTTCTATAGTAGATTCCGCTAATATAAATGAAGAATTTAAATTATTTTCTTCATCATCTTGTTGTATTTGAATTATTAATCCAAATAATAATCCTATTACTAAAGATATAATAATTATACTTATTAATACTTCTAATATAGTTGTCCCATGATTATACTTTTTCATACTACACCTCCACCTTTGAATGGAAGACTTCATATGTTCCATCTTCATATACTTTCTTATATTTAATAATAAGTATATTTCTATTATTTACTTTACCTATAGATTTAACATAGTCAATTGTAGTAGCGTCTAATTTATTTAATAAATCAGTATTTGTATAATATGTTTTAGGATTAATATAATATATTTTATCTACTTCATATACATCTCTTAATACATGTAATGTAGAATCACTTTCGGATATATTACATATATATCCAGGATTATTATTAGTACATGATGTAGTAAAATAATTATCTAATGAATCATAGTTATTTTTTATTATTTCAGTTATATAATAACCTTCATATATACTATCTGTTAAATCATATGTATTTCTTGAAAGAGATTGTCTTAATACATATGCATATGATGCATACATGGTTAATAATACAACTGATAATATACATATAGTTACAACTGTTTCAAGTAATACAAAACCATTCTTTTTCATTATTCCTTACCTCCTGTTCTTAGGATGTAAGGATCTTCTTTAGTTCCTTTACCAGATATAAAATAATCATTATCTCTTGAATCATTTATATTTAATTTTAATGAAGCACGATAGAATAAATCTTTTTGTTCTGCTTCACTTAGAGATGGATTATTATTAGGTATTAAATCAGATGGTATTGTTTCATCTTTTGTAACTATTCCATCTTGAGCTAAATGAGAATAATTTTCAAAGTTAGAATAATAACAATAATTAATAAATCTAGGTGTAGATATAGTTGCATTTAATACATTTCCATATCCAAATATATTATTATTTGGATATAGTAATGATTCATTTGTATAAGTTAAATTACAATAACTAGATAATAAATTAGATAAATCATCTGGATTAACATCTGTAAATAAATCATCTATATTATCTGATGTAATAGCATATTTTCTAAAATTATAATATGAATTATCTTGATAAGGTGTAGATGTTAAATCATTATAAACTATATAATCAGTAGATGTATCATATATATCATTTAATATATTATTATCTGTTATATTATCTCTTACCCTCTTTAAAGAAGATATATTAACTATATTTATATTCATATTATTATTTGTATCTGAATATTTATATGTGTTTTTATATGTATCTCTTAAATCATTAAATTTATCTATAGTAAGAAATTCAGATTCTGAATTATATGAAGAATTAAAAGTATCTGTTGTACTTAAGAATTCATATGTACCATCTTCATATATATTAGCAAGTATATATGTTGTAGGATTAATTTTATCTTGAATATCATCTTTTAATTCAAATAAAACATAATCTCCTACATTTAAATTAGAAATTCTTGCATTTTTTATCTTATTTATATCGTTTAAAGCTGCTTCGTTAATTCTATTAATTAATATTCTATTATGAGTATAATTTAAGATTAAACCAAGGAAGAGAGTTACAAATATTAAAAAGAAAGAATATATAACACTTGTAGATATAAAACCATTTTTCTTTTTCATAACTTCCCTCCTATTCTATATTTAATTATACTACAAATACAAATAAAAAAGAAACATATTTATTTATGTTTCTTAAATATATATTTGTATACCTCTTCGAATGTATTTACACATATTATATTGATATTATCTTTAATATTTTTAGGTATAGATTTTAAATCATTTTCATTTTCTTTAGGAATAAATATTGTATTGAAATTATCGTTGTAGGCACCTATTATTTTTTCTTTTATTCCACCTACTTTTAAGATATCTCCATATAAATCTATTTCACCTGTAAAACATATATTATCATCTACAAGTTTTTGTAACATTAATGATAATAATGCAACAGTACAAGCTAAGCCACCTGATGTTCCTGTTTTCTTAACACCATAGTTATGCATATTTATATGAATATCTTTATTTTTAATTACTTCTTTATCTATTTTAAATACATCTAAATGTGATAATAAATAATTGTAAGATACAATGCATGATTCTTTTACTGATTCTTCTATATTACCTGTTGTTTGAATATTACCATTTCCCATGGTAAATATAGATTCAATTGTTAATGGTATACCTCCATATGGAGTTACTCCTAATGTAATTGCACATCCAATGTGATTCTTTTTCTTTTCTTTACCATATTTAACAGGTCCTAGATATTCAAGTACATCTTTAGATGTTATAGTTGTACTAGTTTTTTCAGATAAGTATGCTTTTCTTATTACTTTTCTTATTAATCTATCTAAATCTCTTACACCAGCTTCTTTAGTATAACTATTTATTATTTCTAATATATTATCATCTGATAATTTGTATTTAGTTATATTATATTCTTCATATATTAATGGTATTAAATATTTCTTAGCAATATATAATTTTTCTTCTTCAGAATATGAAGATATAGTTATTATTTCTAATCTATCTTTTAATGCAGATGGTATAGAATCTAAATCATTTGCAGTTAAGATAAATAATACTTGAGATAAATCAAATGGTTCTTCAATATAATGATCAATAAATTGATTATTTTGAGAAGAATCTAATATATCAAGTAATACTGCTGCTGGATCTCCATGATAATCTTTAGTCATCTTATCTACTTCATCTATTAAGATTACAGGATTAGATGTACCACATTTGGAGATTGATTGCATTATTATACCTGGAGAAGAACCTAAGTATGTTCTTTTATGTCCAGTTAATTCTGATGCATCATTTAATCCACCTACTGATACTTTTGCAAATTCTCTATTTAATGAATCTGCAATAGACATACCTAAAGTAGTTTTACCAGTTCCAGGAGGACCTACTAAACATATTATAGGTGTTTTTAACTTCTTAGAAGTCTTTTTAATAGCAATATATTCAATTATACGTTCTTTTGCTTCTTCTAAGCCATAATGACTTTTATCTAATGATTTCTTAATATTTTTTATATTCTTTTCATCTATTGATAATGTATTCCAAGGAAGATTTAATACAGTATCTAAATAATTTCTTATAACAGATGAATCTGGATTTGCATCAGATGTATAAGAATATTTTTTTACTTCATCTATAAGTTTATTTCTTGTTCTAGTAGATATATTTAAATTATTTATCTTTTCCATATAATTATCTACTTCAGTATCTTTATTATATGTTGAACCTAATTCTTCATTTAATAATTTGATCTTTTGCTTAATTAAATAATTTCTTTGTTCTTTATCTAATGCTTCTGATATTTGATAATCTATAGAATTTTCTATATTAATTACTTCTAGTTCTACTTGAATATCTTTAATTAATTTAGATGCTCTTACTTTATAATCAAATTCATTCATGTATTCTATTTTTTTATTAATATCAAATGTAATAAAATTAGTTATTACATCAGTTAACATATCTAAGTCTTCTATTTTATCTATTGTGGATGTTACTGAATTAGATACACCTGGATTTAATTCCATATATTCTAATATCTTAGCTTTTAATGTTTTTAAAATAGCTTTGTCTTCTTCTGCAATAGAGTTATCAATATATAATCTTTTTACTATAGCTTCTAATATATCTTTATTTTCTAAAGATTGTCTATAATCTCTTATTTGAACACGATTTAATCCAGTTACAAATATACGATAATCACCATTTGGTAATTTAATTTTCTTTTTAATTTTACCTATTACACCTATTTTAGGTAAATCCTTTAATTCAGGTGATGTATTTGTAGGATTTGGTAAGCATACAATTAATATTTTATTTCCATAAAGTTCTTCAGCTAAATCTATTACTTCTTGAGATAATTCTACTTTTAGATCTAGTTTTATTTCTTGATAAGGTAAAAGTACTAATTCTTTAAGTAATAACACTGGTAGTCTATCTAGCATTTACCTCATCTCCCTCATTAGTTGTTTATTATATATATTTATAGACTATTTGTAAATAAAAAAATGAGTATTTTTACATCAAAAAACTACTAGTTTTTATTTACTAGTAGTTTTCTTATTTTTATATATTTTTGTAACTATTTCATATCCTATTATTAACAATAATGTTGTTAATGAAATAGCTATTCCCTCTTTAAAATATGGAGGTTTATATTTTAATACTATTTTATGTTTTCCTTTAGGAATATCAAAACCTAAGAATGTATTATATTGAGTATATGTAGTTACTTCTGAATCATCTATATATACATGCCATCCTTCATCATATGGTATAGTTGACATCATAGATAGATCTTTATCAAAATCAGTAGATGCTTCAATATAATTTTCATTAAAATAATCTATTTTAGCAGGATATCTATTTAAATAATTATATAATTCATTGTATTTATTTATATCCATTTTATATGATTCAATGTAATCTTCATTTATATCATCTTTAAAATAGCAAACTATTAAATGATTAGTTTCTAATTCTGTAATACTTATCATGTTTTGAACTACTCTACTATATTTAGATGTATCAAATTCTGTACTAATTTTATATATCGTATGCATGTAGTTGCCATTTATAAAGAAACCAACATTTCCTACATCAACCATTACATATGTATAATCAGGATAAGTATAGTCATATATAACAATTTTATCATCTTCAAAGATTTGTTTTTTATTTTTATATTTTGTCTTAGTATATAAATCGCCTATATTTGCTAAATTATTTAATAATCCATTACTAGAATCAAATTTTCTTTTACTAGTTTTTGGAATTATTGTTTTCTTTTCGTCTATACCATATAAAAGTGATAAATATTTATCATTTACAATTACATCATTATCGGTATAAATATATTTTATTCCGAATAAAGTATTTATAACTCTATTACCTGTAACATATACAATATTAGCAGAAAAATCTGTAGCTGTTCCTAAACAACTGACAAAATTATATAATGGAGAATATGTCATTGAACTTGATATTGTAAAGCCATAATAATTTTGAGTTAAACCTAATAATGATATTTCATTCTTAGCTTCTATTCTATAAAATTCATTATTTGATGGCCTTTTAAAATCGTGTTTATTATTACCACTTATAAATTTATTTGTAAAACTAATACTATTTGTATAATTAGTTATTATCATATTGGTACATAACTCAAAGGCTACTATAATAATTAAGAAATATTTAATATATTTTTTATTTTTAAACAAGAAACAAATAAACATACTTATTAATAATGCTAAATTATATAATAAATATTTAATATCTATTATAGTTACATTGCTAAAATGTATTATCAATCCAATAATGATTATAGATATAAATGATATTATTAAATGATATATTTTTGTATCTTTCATATTTAATAAAAAATATGTAAGTAAGATAGATAATATAAATGAATACATATAAGAATATCTGTATGGGAAACCTGCTGGTATATGAAACATATTCATAACAGAATCAAATAATGGCACAACCATGATTAATATAAATGTAATAAATAATAACATATATGTTATTTTTGTTTTTTTGTCTATCTTATTATTTAAAATAAATGGAATAATTGAAAATAAAGATATTAAACCTGTATATACATTAGGTGAATTTGGTAAATATTTTCCTCCTAAGCAAGTATATTCTGTATATGATAAATGGCCTGTAATTAACTCAATAAATCTAAATTGATAATATTGTTTAGTAATATCTCCATTTATTTTTTCACCTAGAGAACTAGATGTCATTACTAATGGATATAAAACAACACAACTAAATCCTACAGCTAATATACTAACTATTAAAAATGATATAAAGTTTTTAGATAATTCATTTAGTTTATATTTTAATGATCCATCTTTTATCTTATATAAATTATAGAAAAAGAAATATATAGCACTATAAATACATAGCATATATCCCATATAATAATTAAATATGATTGCTAATGCTAAACTAAATAAATAAGTTTTATATTTCTTCTCATTTATTAGTTTTTCTATTCCTAATGTTATAAATGGTATCATCCATAAAGCACTCAACCACATAATATTTACGTGATATGCATTAATCCATCCACATAGTGAAAAACATAATGCAGGTATTAATAATAATTTACTATTAGTCTTAAATTTATATTTTAGATAATATATACTAGAATATCCAATTAATAATATATTTAATATAATTATTAATTCTATAGCTAATATATGATTTGGTATTATAAAATATAATAACATCGTAGGATTAGATAAATAATTCAAAAAATTTCTATAAATTGGCATTCCTATACCTTCGTTAAAAGAATATACTAATTGTCTTCCTGAATATAATCTATCATACATCTCATAATATATCATTTGATATTGAGATATCATATCAGTTTTTAAAAGTGAGACATCTCCAAATGGATATATTTTTTTGCAAATAAAAAAGGAAGTAAATATAACTAAAATAATTAATAAATACAAAATATATAAATTATATTTTTTATAAATATTCTTTATTTTATTCATATATATCATCTTCCTATATAAAATTTACAGTAACCCTTCATTTTACATTCTTCACATTTAGGATTTTTAGCAGTACATGTATATCTTCCTAAAAGTAATAATTGATGATGTAATCTTAACCATTTTTCTTTTGGAAATACTCTCATTAATTTATTTTCTACTTCAATAACATCATCTGATTCATTTGCTATACCTAATCTTTTAGATACTCTAAAAACATGTGTATCTACTGCAAAAGCAGGTTCATTGAAAAGATTTGCAATTACCACGTTACAAACTTTTCTACCTACTCCTGGTAAACTTTCTAAATACTCACGATCATTTGGAACTTTACCATCATAATCAGTAACTAATCTATTAGCGATTTCTATAATATATTCACTTTTTCTATTCATGTTTCCACATGGTCTAATTATATCTACTATATCAATAGGTTTTAATTTTGCTAATTCAAATATATTATATTTAAATAGATTAGGTGTTACTTGATTTACTCTTTCATCTGTACATTGAGCACTTAAGACTGTTGCAATTAATAATTCATAGTCTTTAGTATAATCTAATGTACAATGAGGATTAGGTACCATTTCATCTAATAATTTATAAAATTCATCATTATTCATTATCTAACCAATTAAAATCATATAAATCTGTTAAAACATTATCATTTGATTCTTGAATTAGACCATTTGATACATCAGATTTATTCTTATATCCTTTATCTTTCCAATTTAATAATATTTTTTCAATATATCTTAATGATTTAACATTGTTATATATAGCTTCTTTTAAAGCTTCTAATATTAATTCTTCAGAAGTACCATTGTCTAACCAATTATTAATAATTTCATATTCCATTGGAGAAAGTGGTCTTCCAAATTCTTCTTCAAACTTTTGAAATAAATCAACAGTTAATTTGGCTTTACCTTCTTTAGTAATATCTTGAGATACAGATTTAATAATATTATCTAAACTTATTATTTCTTCTCTTATACCATTTTGATTTATTACTTTAGTTTCTAATATTCCTATTGTAACTAATTTTTCATATGCTTCCATGATTTCTTCTTCTGAAAGATATGCTTCTTCTTTTATATTATCTATATCTAAAACTGGAGTTTCTTGATTCATAAAATATATGATTAAAATAGCTTCATTTAAAGATAAATCCATATCTTTAATGATTTTTAGTAAGAAATTTTTAACAATATAATCTTTTTTCTTTAAAGTATTATATACAATTTCATTCATACTATTTCCTCCAATTCTTATAAACATAATCTGATATAGTATTTAAATCATTATCTAATTTATTATATAAGATATTTATTTCTATATCAGATAATACTTCTTCTATTTTTTCTCCTGGTTCTATATTTAATATATTAATAATATCATTACCTGTAATATCAATATCTGATCTATTATATATAGGTAATTCTTTATATTCATTAGATATAGCAGATTGATCTACATCTAGTAATTCACCTGCAATTGAGCAAGCAAATAAACCGTATTGATATAGAGTTATGTTATCTATTATACCATATTTAATTATTTTATCTATACGTTCTAATGTATCTTTTTCGCTTTTAGTAAATACTAAATTATTCTTTATTTGATAATACATTCCAAGATAAGATGATGTATATTTTATATCATCTGGTATTTCTAGATTTAATGCTTTATCTAATCCTAATTCTTTAATTATTTTAATACCTTCTAATTTATTATCATTTTCTAATATTAAATCTAATTCTTCTTTTATTCTTTCATTAGATAAACTACTTACTAAATATGTATTATCTTTTATATAATTATATAAATTATCTTCTAATTTAAATCCTAATATAGTATGGAATCTAATAGCTCTTAATATTCTAAGAGGATCTTCTTTACATTTAGTATTAATATCTCCAACCATTCTTATAATTTTATTATTTAAGTCAGCTTCTCCATCTACTAAATCTATAATATTATCATCTATATCCATATATAATGAATTTATAGTAAAATCTCTTCTTACTACATCTTCTTCAAGTGTTTCAATATATTCATATTCAGTTGGTTTTCTAGATTCATATGATAATTCTTTTCTAAATGTAGTAATATCAAAGTTATATTTTCCTTCTTCAAAATATAGCGATCCGTATGTATCATTTGTAAATGAATCTAAGTCTAATACATCTATTACTTCTTTAGGTAAAGCATTAGTAGCTATATCTATATCAAATGATTCATTTCCTAATAAATGATCACGTACATATCCTCCAACTACATAGGCTTTATATCCTTTATTAATGAATTTTTCTAACTTATCTTTGATATTTTTATTCATCTAAAGTCACCATATTGATTATATCATAATATATAAAAAAACAAGATAATATTATCTTGTTTTTACTAATTTAAATGTCTAATTTGATTTTCAAATATTTGAACTCTTTCAATAGTATCTTCAGTAGCTTCTTTTCTTAAAAAATCTATTACTTTGCCTTGCCATCCACGATGATGAGTTACTCTATGACATAGATGATTTTCTATAATTTCAGGTCTAGATTTCATAGATAAATCTAAGAATTCTTCAACTTTCATTATATATATAGCATCTTCTGCTATTGAAGTACCTTTTTTATTTTTAAAGAACTTTTCTAATACTACATATGCATTTGGATATATATAACCTATATATCCTAAGAATGAATTCTTTCCTTTTAATAATAAGTAAGGTTTATTATTGTTAAAGAAATCTTCTTTTTCTTGTAATATTCTTTCTTTATTAGCTTCTTTTTGTTTTCTTTCTTCATCAGTTAATGTAGATTCACTTGATCTAGTTCTTTCAAATAGAGATTCACCTGATGGTAAGATATCCCATGATACTTCAAGTTCACCTTTAAATGAATTTAAGTATGCAAGTATATCTTCATATGATTTACCAACAAAATCTTCTCTTGTTTTTCTTACTATTTTTACTTCTGGATTATTAATTAAGAACTCTTTATATAATTTATAAAGATCTTTTCTTGTAAGAGTTTTATCTTCTCCATTCATATACATTATAACTGATATATCAGAATCCATATCATCTTCATGTTCTCTAAAGTATTGAGTTAAATAACTGATATTTGAAATAGCATCTTCTTTATTAAAGTTAGCATTTGATAATGCTGAACATGCCATCAATAATTCGAATTTTTCTTTATCTAAACAATCATCAAATTTATCCATAGAAATTGGAATAGATGATATTAAATCAGTAATTTTATCATATAACTCTGGTTTTAATTGTTGCATACATTTCTTATAAATATGTTCTACATATGCTTTAACATTTACAGTATTCATATTTAAACCAAATTGTGCAAATAATTCTTTATATTTTTCTAAGTTTCTTTGATATGCTTCTTCATCAACTAATCCTAGTTTTTTACCAAATACATATCTTTTTCTCATTTCTACCATATCATTATATTTATCTTCAATAAATTTATATTCTTCATATAAAGTAGGAAATGATTTTTCTAATTGAACTGAGTATTTAATATTTTTAAGTTCATGTAATCTCTTTTTAGCAAGTTCTACTAATTTACTTTCTAACATTTCACTTTGAACAGATACATTAGAATCTAAATAGTCTAATAAACTTAATATATATATTTGTGGATTAAATGTTAGATGTTGTTCTAAGTTTTCATCCATGGTAATTGCAAATAATCCTTTTCTTATAGGTACTTTAGAACCAGTTTCATTTTCTATAATATCATTTAATTCTACTAGTTCATCTGTTACAGCTTTTATAAATTTTTCATTATTTGTAGAACAGTTTTGACCTACTATATCTAATGTAAATCCCATTGCTTTATCAGTAGGTATACCTTTGTTAAATACATTATACCATTCCATATTATTAACCCCTTTACACGAGGTAATATAATAGCATATTTATGATTTTTATGCAAAAAAAGAAAGTGATTAATTTTCACTTTCTAATTCTTCAGCATATAATTTTTGATAAGCTTTACTATTTTTTAATAATTCTTTATGAGATCCTACATCTACTACCTTACCTTTGTCAATTACAAATATCTTATCTGCGTTTTTAACAGTAGTAATTCTATGAGCAATTATTAATATAGTATACTCACCTTTCATATTATTAATAGCTTGTTGTATTTTTGCTTGAGTAATATTATCTAAAGCAGATGTTGCTTCATCAAATAGAATAATTTCAGTCTTTAATAATAAAGCTCTTGCAATTGCTAATCTTTGTTTTTGCCCACCTGAAAGTGTTACTCCACCTTCACCTACAATTGTATTGTATTTATGTGGTAAAGAGTTAATAAAATCTTCAAGACATGCCATTCGACATACATCTCTTATTTCTTGCATTGTAGCATCTTTTTTTATTATTTTAAGATTATCTTTAATACTCATATTATAAATATATGGGTTTTGAGAAATAATACTTAAATTACCTCTTATAGAGTGTTTAGATAAACTATTAATATCTACACCATCAAATGTTATTTGACCTGATTTAACTTTATTAACAGCACTTATAAGATTAAATATTGTAGATTTACCTGCTCCAGATGAACCTACAAATGCAACTGTTTCATTTGCATTTATTTTAAAGCTCATTTTCTTTAATACAGGTACTTTATCTTCATATGAGAATGATACATTTTTAAATTCAATATTGCCATCAAATTTAATTAATTCATTTTTACCAAATACTTCTTTATCAAATTCATCTCCATCAACTATACCAAATATTCTATTAGCTGCTAAGTCAAATGTTTTAACCATTTCAAATATATTTTCAATGTAAGAAGATAAATTTAATATTTGCCAATGATAATTATATATTATTAAAGCTGAAGCTACTAATAATTTTCCTTTTAATAGCATTTTTATTAATAACAATGATATTAATAAATCACATAGATCACTTATATTACCTTTAAATAATCTATTAGTAGCTCTTATATGCCAATACTTAAAGGATATTTTATTTGTTTCTTTTAAATAATTATCTGCTTTTTCTAAGAATGATTCTTCAGCATCTAATATCTTTATATCTTTTGCTCCTCTTACTATTTCAGTTATAAATCCACCTGTTTTTTCTCTCGATTTCTTCCATTCTTTTCTATATGATTGATTTATTTCTGCAAACTTCTTATTAACAAAGAATATTAATATAATAAAAGTTAAATAAGCTATAAAGATTGTATAATTAATAAATAATGTACTTATTAAAATACCTGTAGAAGATATAATACTTGTTATATATTCTATCATTTCACCAAATATATCTGATATTTGATCAGTGTCATTGTTAATACGTTCAATAAAAACACCTGATGATTTACTATTTAATTCTTCTTGTGTAATCTTTAATGTTTCTCTTGCTAAATCTATTTGTAAGTTTCTTCTTACATCAAAATAATATTTATTATATGACCAAGAAGATAAATATCTAGTTATATTTCTTCCTATTTCTATAACGAATATAGCTATAGCTACTAATGATAATTGTTGCCAAACACCATCAGTTAAATATAATACTCTTTTTGCAGTAATTATTGGTACTGCAACAGATATAATTGTAAGCATTATATTTGTAATAAAAAATAAAAATAAATATTTTCTACCTTGTTTTGCATATCTATATGTTTTTTTAATATTTGTAAAAAAAGTGATTTGTTTTTTCTTTTTATTCTTTTTCATATGCCTCACCTATTATCATAATTATAGTATAGTATTTGTATTTATGAAACAAAAAAAGAATAATTTCTTATTCTTTTCTATCTATTATTTCAGCATAGTTACTAAAATCTAATTCATTAATATATTTTATACATTCATCTACATTTAATGAGTCTACAAATTCAACTGTATCAATTCCATCAAAATTATATTTAATAATATTATATGAATATTCACTTACTACTTTATATATATTATCAGATCTTAATATACTATCTATTACTACTGATTTATGTTTTAATTTAAATTCATTTCTATCTATTTCTTTTTTGTTTAATGTATCTAATATAATCTTTTTAACTTCTTTAATATTAGATGTTTCTAGTTCTATATCAATTAACAAACAATTATCTATATAATTAAATGAACTTGTTCTATTAAAACTATATTTAGTATATCCTTTTTCAAATGCTTCTTTAAATGCTTCTCTATCATCACTGAAAATATTAGAAATATAATAATTAACATAGTATCTCATTTTTCTTATATCTTCAAATGTATATTTAGATGTATCTATTTTAAATGTCATGCAATATATATCATTATATTTTGGATCTACTACTTCAACTACTTTTTCTCTAAAATCAGTATTTGAATCTTTATCTAATATTTCATACTCTACTCGTTCTATATTTAATTCATTATATGTATCTTCTATCATTTTAACTATTTCTTTTATATCATAGTTACCTGAAATAGTAATAACTTGATTACATGGTTGATAGAATATTTTATATATTTTCATTAAATATTCTTTTGTTATACCTTTAATATCTTCTATATTACCAACATTATCTATATAGTCATTATCAACTAATATATTGTGTGTTCTAGCATCATTATATATCTTATATTTTTGATCTTTAACACCTTTTATTTCTTCATATATTGGTAATTTAATATGTTCTAAGTTTTCATCAGTAAATACAGGAGTATTAACTGCTTTAATTAATTCTTGTAAATGTTCTTTGAAATCAAATACTGTTTCAATATAATATCCTGTTGAATCATATGCTGTAAATGCATTAGAATCAATATAGTTTTCTTTAAAATATGTATTTAAATTACCATATATTGTATTTTCATATACTGTATGTTCTAGTAAATGAGCTATACCATCTGGTATTGTAATTATTTCATCATTTACTTTTACTTTCTTAGTTCTACCACCAAATAATACTTTTAATTCACCATATTGAATATGTTTAGTATTATCATTTACTATTACTATTCTTAAACCATTTTCTAATTGAATACATTCTCTTTTAATCATTAGAACCACCTCTTAAGAAAATAGTATTTGTTTTCTTTATTCTATTAATATAATTAATCATATCTTTAGATGATATTTCTTTTAATTTATTATATTCTTCTTCTAAAGTATCTTGTTTTAAATCATGATCTAATATATCATTTATTTCTTTAGATTCATTGTCTTTTTCTTTAATCATATCTATTTCATATGATTTTAATATTTTAGCAAAACAAGTATTTAAATAATCTTCATCTTTAATTAGATTATTAATAATATTTTCTATATTATCAATAGTCTTATCTAAGTTATCATTAGAAATAAATGCATATACTTCAAAGAAACCATTTTTAGATTTAGAATCTGTAGATACATGATAAACTAAATCATTCTTTAATCTTAATTCATTAAATAATAATTTACATTCTGGACCAGATAATATTTGATTTAACATATACATATAAACATATTCTTCTGGTTTATAGTTTTCTAATTGATATTGAATTAATAACATTGATTGTTGAAATGGAATATCTTCTTGAGTAAATTTTGGCATTGCCATTGGAATAATATTGAAGTAATTATATTCATATTCAATAGTTTTTTTATCTTGTTTGAAATACTTATTACATAATTCAATCATTTTATCTTCATCAAAGTTACCCCATACATATAAAGCATAATTATTATCTATAATATTATTTTTATAGAATGTATATAAATCTTCTTTAGTTGTATTTTTTAAATTATTAAAATCATTTTCATATAATGGATCCATTAATTCATCTGGATCTATAATATGTTGAATTTTGTTTCCTATATAAGCATTAAAATTTTGTAATACATCTTTCATTCTAGTTACAAAATAATCTTTTTCATATTCAAATTCTTTTTCATTTACTGCTTCACCTTCAAAGTTAGGTTCATATATAGCTTTTAAACAAAACTTAAGTGATTCTTCAAAATTATAATCTTCTATTAGACCTTCTTTAGGTAATGTTATTGTATAAAATAAATATCTTGTATCTCCAATTGATGAAGATGATAATTCAAAATTAATAATACTATATTCTAATTTTTTATTTTTAAATTCTAGTCTATCTTTATATTCATTAGTTGTTGTATAAACTATGTTTTCTAGAATATCTAAATAGTTAGCATGTTTATATTCTTTTTTTATAGGAAATACCATTTTAAATGTTACTAAATTAACATTGGTATTTCTTTTAAGAATAGGTTTTGTACTTAAAATATTCTTCATGTTATCACCTCTTTAATAATATCATATATAAATAAAAAAGTGGATTAAATTCCACTTTTTCTAACTGTATAACCATGTGTTTCAGGATCTTCTCCATATTTTTCAAAATCTTCAGTAGTTAAGAATTCTTCATCATGACCATCATAATCACGATATACATCTCCTACTTCAATAGTTTCTTCTTCCTCTTTTTGGTCTTCTATATCTCTTAAATATCTTTTATACTTATCTTCCATATCTTTAGATATTAATATTGTAAGATAACCAATTATTTTATCATCTCTTAAAATTGCTCCTGTATCAGGATCATGTCTATTATTATTTTGTTTATCTTTTTTAATAGTTAAATTATCATATAATCTTCCAATAATATATTCTAAATCTAATCTATCTGGATCATATTCATAGTTATTTTTACCAATTTCATTTGCATGTAAAATTTCATTATAAACACTATCCATGAAAGATAAGATATAATTATTTCCACCTGTAATTTCATTTCTATGTTTTTTAAAAGCATTTATAATTACTGTTGGATCTTTTATTCTTCTTTCTTCATCATCTAATATCGAATATATTTCTGACATAGGAATCTTACTCTTTAATACAGTTAAATATAATTGAGTATATAGATTATCATCATACTTATTATTAATAAAATAATTTCTTTGTACAGATGGATCTAATAATGTTTTAGATAATGAATAACATATATGATCTAATCCTAATACTTTTCTATATGGATAATTAGGATTGTTTGTTGAAGATAAATAAATAAGTCTTGCTCCTAGAGGAATATTAATATTCATAGGACCATTTATAATTGCATTTCTTAATAAACCTTCATTATCAAAAGAAGTAGTATAATCTATTACTGCTGTAAGTGAATCATCTACTAACTTTAAATTATTATCAAGTATAGTTAAAGGTGTATAAGCACCATTTAATTCATATCCTAAATAAAATTTAGTTCTCTTTCCCATATTGTATTCCCCTTTGATTGCGGTTTATTATAAATCATATAAATATTATAATCAAGGTTAATTAACCTTGATTATTTGTATCTTGTTG
>CAMOID010000004.1 GCA_946615975.1 uncultured Caryophanales bacterium | reverse complement strand
AAATAGAAGCTCATATTATTATCTACTATATATAATGAAATATTAGAATCATTATTTAAATTATTAAATAAAAAATATTTATTATTATTTAATTTAAGATTATAGTATTTATCTCCTATAGAACCATTATATTCATATAATATATTACCTAATTCTAAATCAGAAGTAATATTAGATATATTTTTAATATTTTTATTTCTATATATATCTCTTAGAGTATTACTTTTATATAATTCATTCCATGATTCACTAGAAATATTATTCAAATTATTAGAAATAATATCTACTTCAGATCTATCTAATACTATTTCGTTTGTAGTAGCATATAAATCATTATCTAAAATATTATCAAAGTTAAATAAAATTAATCCTGCTATAGCAATAAGAAAAGTAAAAGTAATAAGTATTTGATAACCATATACTCCTTCATATTTACTAATTAATAGTTTCTTCATGATACACATCCTTCAAGTAATTTAATTATAAAGTATATAAAAATATAAATAAATGTTATATAAAAAATAAAAATATATTTTACTTAATATATACAATAAAAAAAGGAAGAGATTAAGCTCTTCCTGCATATTTACCGTCTGCTGTAGTAATAAGTATTTTTTCACCTTGAGAGATGAATAATGGTACTCTAACTACATATCCAGTTTCAATCTTAGCATCTTTTGTTGCATTGTTAGTTGTATTGCCTTTAACAGCATCTGAAGTTTCAATAACTTCATATTCAACTTTATCAGGAAGTTCTACGCCTAAGATTTCTCCTTCATAAGTCATAATTTTAATATCCATACCTTCTTTTAAGAAGTTTATTTGATCTTTTAAATTAGAAGCAGGTACTTCTATTTGATCATAAGTATCATTATTCATGAATACATATGAATCACCATTTGCATATAGATATTGCATATTTTGATGTTCTACTCTAGCTCTTTCAACATTAATATTTGTATTGAATGTTTCTTCAACTAAAGCACCAGTTCTTAAATTTCTTAATTTGATTCTCATGAATGCTGAACCTTTACCAGGTTTAACATGTTGGAAATCTTCAATTAAACATAACTTACCATCAACAATGATAGTCATACCATTTTTTATATCATTTATACTAATATTCATTTATTTCAATCCTTTCAATTTATCTAAATACTATTTACCAATTTTAGCTTCTTTGAAAGCTTGAACTGAATGACATTTAGGACAATATTTATTTAGTTCTAATTTATCAGTAGTATTTTTTACATTCTTTTCTGTGTGTCTAATCATATAATTACATTTTGGACATTTTAATCCAATGTATTGTCTAGCACCTGTTTTCTTAGTAGCCATAAAATCTGCCTCCTTTTATATACAAAACTATTAGTATTTTAGCATATAGAATTGATTATTTCAAACAAAATATAGTTAATTTACGTGTTTTTCAATAAAAAAGAAAGTATTTCTACTTTCTAATCTACTTTTATATCTTGATTTTCAAATATATAGTAATTACTCTTAGGTATTTCTTGGTTATTTTGATAATCTTCTACAACAGGAGTTTTATATTCATCATAATAACCTATTTTAACTGATGAAGCATGTGCTTCTTTACTTAAAACATATCCTTTTAATGAGAAAAAGTTATATGTAGCAGTTACAACCATATATTGATCATGTGCAACAACCCCTAATTTAAAGTTTTCATCATATCCTTCTTCTTTAAATCTTCTTTCTACATATTCTTGTAATGCTTGTTCTGAATTAAATTGTTCATGATCTAAAGTACTTATAATTACATTTTCAGTTACTTTATTTAATCTATATTCATTAATTTTTAAAAATACTATATCAAATAAATATATAAATATAATTGTTCCAATTGGAATTAATAATAATAGTTTAGCTGGATTTTGATATACTCTATTACTATTATCTTTAACTATATCTGCCATATATTATCACCTATTTTAATTATAGCATATAAAAAGACTATTTAGTCTTATTTTCTAAATAGTCATGTAAATAGTTTTTTACTTCTATAGCAACATTTTCAGGTATTATTTTACTTAATTCCTCGACTGATGCTTCATTCATCTTATTAATACTACCAAATTGTTTTAATAAATCTTTTTTACGTCTTTCACCTATTCCATCTATATTATCTAAAATAGATGATATAGATCCTTTAGATCTAAGATTTCTATGATATGTAATAGTAAATCTATGAACTTCATCTTGTATTCTAGTTAAGTAATGGAATAAATCACTTGTTCTATCTATTTCATAAGTTTCTAAAGTATCTCCATCCATTAAATCTGAAGTCATATGTTTATCATTTTTAACCATACCACATACTTTTATCTTATCTTTTAATCCTAATTCTTCTAAAGTATCGTTTACTGCATGTATTTGACCTTTACCCCCATCAACTAGTATTAAATCAGGTAATTCTAAATGTTCTAATAAACATCTATAATATCTTCTATAAGTAACTTCTTTCATAGTACCATAGTCATCATTCTTTTCTACAGATACTTTATATTTTCTATAATCATTTTTAGAAGGTAGGCCATCTTTATAAACTACCATACCAGATACAGCATATGTACCAAATAAATGAGCATTATCAAAAGATTCTATTCTATGAATATTTATACCTAAAAGTTTTTCTAATTCTTCATTAGCTCCTTCAGTTCTTTCAATCTTTCTAATTTGTTCTTCTAATTTATTTTCTAAATTAATCTTAGCATTTTCTTTAACTAATTCTAATAACTTATGTTTAGGTCCTCTTGAAACATACATAAAGTTAGCTTCTAATGATTCTTTTAACATAGCTAAGTTTAATTCTTCTGGAGCAATAATTTCAGTAGGTTTTTCATTCTTTTGATAGAATGCACCTAGATAATATTCAATATCATCTATATATTCTTCTGATATAGGTAATATATCATTTTTACTTCCTATTAATTTACCATGTCTAACAAAGAATATTTCTATAGATATAAAACCTTTATTAATATAGTAATTTACTATATCTCTATTAACTAAGTCAGGTAAATCAATCTTTTGTTTTTCACTTATAATATTTATATATTCTAAATCATTCTTTAATTCTAATGCTTTTTCATAATTCATAAGTTCAGATTGTTTATTCATTTCATCTTTTATCTTATTAATTAATATGTCATCATTACCATTAAAGAATTCTAATATTTCTTTTTCCATATTATCTACAATAGATTCATCTATATCTTTACAACAATATCCTAAACATTCGTGAATATGATAGTATAAACATACTTCTTTAGGACATCCTGAACACTTTTTAAGTGGATACAATCTATTTATTAATTCAACTATCTTACGAGCTGCTGTTGCATTAACAAATGGTCCAAATAAGTTCTTTGAGTCTTTCTTTCTAATATTTAAATATCTAACTACTTTTAATGTTGGATATGGTTTTCTTGTATATTGAATATATGGATAACTCTTATCATCTCTAAGTAATATATTATACTTAGGATCATATTGTTTTATTAAATTAATTTCTAATAAAAAGGATTCTAATTCAGAAGAAGTTACTATATAAGTAAAATCATCTATATTTTCTACTAATTTCTTAGTTTTACCAGTTACTCTACCAGTAAAATATGAAGAAACTCTATTTTTTAAATCCTTAGCTTTACCAACATAAATAATATTATTATTGATATCTCTCATTTGATAAGAACCAGGTTTATGAGGTAATAATTCTAACTTAGGTTTGATTTTACTCATATTAGCCATAAAACTTCCTCCTTTCAGATAGTTTTATTATATATAATTTGGACTAAAAAGTCTATTTATGTTATTATATATAACTAATTAATGGGGTGTTTATATGGCTAAATATGACTGGAATATTAATCAAATTCAATCAACTATCACTGATGAACGTAAATTCAATGCATTACAAAATGAAATAAACGGAAATGAAGATAAAGAAATAAATAGATTATTTAATAGAAAAGATACTTTTAGAGACTTTAAAAAATACTTTAGACATGATTTTATTACTTTATGTAGAATTGATGAAGATATGTTAGAATACCTATTCTTTTTATATGAAAAATTAAATGTAAAAGATTTAGCCTATATAGAACTTCCTCAACATGATATAGATGAAGAAGAACTTGTAACTTATATACATGAATTCTATGATTCTTTAGGAGATAAAGAAATATCTACTGAAATAGATACTATATTAGATCCAGATAATCATTTATTAAGAATTAAAGATAAAGAACTTAAAAATCCAATAAGTGATTTAGTAAAAGGAAGAGTTATTAAATCAAATGATGATAAAACTGTATATGGATCATTTTATAAAAATGGAAATGATGAAGATACTGTTATATTAGCTCATGAAGTTGGACATATGTTAGCTCATAGATTATTTACTGATAAAGAAAATGACATAATGAAATATTTCTTAACTGAAGTAGAATCATATTATATGGAGTTATTATGTGGTCAATTCTTAGGAGAAAAATATGATTTACAAAAATTAGCATTATGTTTTAGATCAAATCGTTTAATTAAAGCAATAGATAATATTTGGGATGTACATATTCAATATGTAATGAATAATTATATATTAAACGTAAATTATCAAACTTTAGATAAAGAATTAAAAAAAGAAGGATATCCAAAAGATATTACTAAAGAAGAATATGATAAATATATAAAAATTCCTCTTCTTTATAGAGCTAAGATGATTAATTCATATTTAGTTGCATTAGAGTTATTTAGATTAACTTTAACAGATAAAGAAAAAGGAATTAGAACATATAAAAAACTATTTAGAAGTGATATATCTGATTATCAAAAATTATTAAATAAATATAAACTAAACTATTTAAATGAAAGTGATACTTTAGATTGCATGTATGAAGAAGCTAAAGCATTAAAGAAAGTTTTATCAGAAATGTAATATGATATAATAAATTTAGTAAGGAGAATAAATATGGAAGATAAATTAATTAATAGTTATACATACGAAATAAAAAAGTCCAAATTTATCGGCCTTATGTATCATGTTGAATCTAAAGAAGAAGTTAAAGAAATATTAGATTATTTAAAAAAAGAACATAAAAAAGCAAGACATATTCCATATGCATATAAAGTTGGTCCTATTGCATCTAAATCAGATGATAAAGAACCAAATAATACAGCTGGTATGCCTATATATAACATATTAGAAAACAAAAACTTAGAAAATACTTTAATAGTTGTAGTACGTTATTTTGGTGGTACTAAATTAGGTGCAGGTGGATTATTTAGAGCATACATGGAAGCAGCAAGAGGTGTTACAAATGAAATACAAATGGAGAAAATATCAAATTAAGAAGCTAAAAAAATTAGCTGAAAAATTAAAAGATGAAACAACATTAGAAAATGCTGAAATAATGTTAGGAATTATGTCATCATCATTAGAAACTGAATCATTTCACATAGTTCCTGAGGAAGAACAATTTGATTTTGATAGATCATTCGAATACTATTCACATAATATGAATAATCTTCCAGAACACGTATATGATTATCTGATGGAGTTATTTAAAATTGAAGATGATATTGATTGGTTCTTCGGAAGACCACTACTTACTCCATTTGATATAAAACAAAAAGAACTAGTTACTCTTGGACATGATTGTCTTAAAGAATTACATAATGATAACTTATTAAAAACTTATGATGAAATAGTTAAAAGAAGAAATCATCAATTACATATAACAAGTAATTTTAATCCACAAGGAACAGTAGCTCAATTAGATGGATGTACATTATATGATTTTATTCATAATAAACAATTCATATATGTATATGAGACACATACTGCATTTGACTTTCAAACTTTAATACACGAAGCTATGCATGCACATTTATATGAATTAAACAAACCAATACCAGGTTCTATTAAATATCTTCAAGAACTAGAAGGTAGATTTGGTAACTTATTAGCGGAAGAATATTTAACAAAAATTGGATTTGATGATTTAGCAAATGAATTAAGAGAATATGAATTAAGATCAGCGATAAATGATTCATATGATTTATATGTAAGTGATTTACTTTTTGGATTAGCCAAAAATAAACAATTTGATTTAGAAGAAGTAAAAAAATGTTATGAAGAAGAAACTACTGATAAATGGGTATACGAACTTGAGGATCTAGATGAAATATATTCAATCTTCGGATTTGATGTATCCACTGACCTATTATGTTATTTAATGACAATAGATACATTTATGAAGAATAAAAATATAGATGAAACATATCATAAAATGCTTATGATGAAATCAGCTGATGATTTAGATTCTATATCTAATTTAGAAGATTATGGTTATACATTTATGAATGATAACTTTAGTTCAATAAATCAATTAAGATTAGAATTAAAAAAAGAAGGAAATTAATCCTTCTTTTCTTTTGTATCAATAATTATAGTAATAGGTCCATCATTTTCTATAGATACTAACATTTCAGCTCCAAATACACCAGGATATGTAGGTATTTGTTCATTTAACTTACTATTAAAATATTCATATATTTTCTTAGCGTCTTCACCTTTCATAGCATTTATATATGATGGTCTATGCCCTTTTCTAGTATCAGCTTGTAAAGTAAATTGAGATATAGAAAGTATTTCACCACCTACATCTAAAATAGATTTATTCATTATACCTTCTTCATCATCAAATATTCTTAAATTTAATACTTTATTTACTAATTTATCAGCATCCTCTAATGTATCTTCTACATTAATACCAACTAATATACATAAACCAGATTCAATACTATTAATTAATTTACCATCTACAGATACAGATGACTTTTTACTTCTTTGTACTACTACTTTCATCTAATACCTCTTAACTAAATCTACATATTTAAGCATTTCTAAATCATTTATAAATAAATCTAAATCTTCTTTAGAAGATACTTTAATTAATAAATCATATATTATTCTATCATTAACATTCTTTTCATTTATAGAAGTCATTTGAATATTTCTAGAAGTAGCTTTAGCTACTATATCCATTAATGAAGTCTTATTTTCATTAGTAAATACTTTAATATGTGAAATATATTTCTTATCATTAGTATCTGATCTATCATTCCATTTAACATCTATTAATCTTTCATTTAAATCATGAACATTAACACAATCTTTTTTATGAACTGTAATACCTCTTCCTTTAGTGATATAACCAATTATTTCATCACCATATACAGGTCTACAGCATGATGCTAAATTAACTAATAAATCATCCATACCAGATACAATAATATCATTAGCATAATTTGTTTTAGTATTAGTTTGTCTACTTAATTTATCTAAGAATGCATCTTCTACATTTTCTTTATTATTATAAATTAAATCTACTATATAAACTGGTGTATATCTTAAAGAACCAATATTTAATAATATTTCTTCATAATTAGCAACTCTTAAATCATCAATTAATTTATTAATATTATCTTCAGATAAAGCTTCTTTAATAGCAATATTTCTTTTTCTTAATTCTTTTTCTAATAAATCTTTACCTCTTGCAATATAGTTTTCTCTATCTTGTTTAGAGAAGAATGATTTAATCTTACTCTTAGCTTGAGTAGTTGTTGCAATATTTAACCAATCTAATTTAGGAGATGAATTAGCATCAGTCATGATTTCTACTTCATCTTGATCTTGCAATTTATAATCTAAAGTAACAATTTTACCATTTACTATAGCTCCAACAGTAGTATCTCCTACTTTTGAATGGATTCTATAAGCAAAGTCTATAGGAGTAGAATCTTTAGGTAATTCTACTACATCTCCTTTTGGAGTATTAATATAAATTGAATCAGATAATATTTCTGTATCAATTGCATTTTTAACTTCTTCTTCATCTACATTATCTTCAATCATAGTTCTAAATAAAGATAATTTTTGTTCCATGATACTTTGTGCAGCTTTAGTACCATGCTCTTTATATGACCAGTGAGAAGCAACACCATGCTCTGCAATTTCATTCATTTCTTTTGTTCTTACTTGTACTTCTAATGGTAAGTTTTCAGGTCCATATATACCAGTATGAAGAGATTGATATGAATTATTCTTAGGCATAGCTATATAATCTTTAAATCTCTTAGGTATTGGTTTAAATTTACTATGAATTAATCCAATTATTAAATAACAATCAGGTATTTCATCACATATAATTCTAATACCTAAAATATCATATATATTTTTCCATGTATGTCCATTTTTAAATTTATTATCAATACTATTTACTGATTTAACTCTACATTTAATTTCAAATGAAATATTATTGTCTCTTAATAATTCAGATATTTCATCCATTGTTTCATGTAGCATTTCTTCTAGTTCTTTTCTAGGAACAGGAAGTTCTGATTCTATTTCATTATATAAATCAGGATTTAATATTCTAAAATCTAAATCTTCTAATTCAGTTTTTAATTGATTAATACCTAATCTATGAGCAATGGGAATTAATACATTCTTAGTTTCTTTAGCTTTTAATACTTGTAATTCAGGATCAAGTCCTTCTTTAGTTCTTAAATTATGTAATCTAGAAGCAAGTTTTATAATAATTACTCTTACATCTTCTGATAATGCTACTAATATTTTTCTTAAATTAATAGCAGATGATTCTGAATCATCAGTCAAATGTAATCTATTAATTTTCATTAAAGATTCAATTATATTAGAAACTTGATCTCCAAATTCTTCTTTTAATTCTTCTAAAGAAGATGAACCATGTGTAATAGTTTCATGTACTAATGCAGATACAACAGTAATAGCATCAGTATTTAAACCAGCAACTATAATTGCTACATTTAATGGATGTGCTATATAAGGATCTCCATTTTTTCTTAACATACCTTGATGTTGTTTAGTAGCAAATGTATAAGCTTTATTAATTAAATCTAATTCTTCTTTTGTATATTCATTATCATTTATTTTATCTAATAGTTCTAAATATAAATCATCAGTTGTTTTCATTTTCATCACTTTTCTTTATTTGTTCTATTTTATAATCTGCATATAATGCATTTGGTGTATTTAAAATATTATCTACCATTGATGCTAAGGTTAAACCTTGAGCATCTTTCCAATTATATATTTTATTATAATTCCATATATCTATTTCTTTTACGAATTTCATTTTATCTGCATCTAATTCATGTTTCTTAGTTCTTAATGCAGGTAAAAGTTTCATATATAATTCTTTTTGAGATTTGATTTTTTCCATAAATAATCACCACATTCTCTATTAAAATTATAACATAAATATAAATAAAAAAAGAGACTTTTAAGCCTCTTTAATTATATCTAACGCTTTTTCTACACGAATTTCAAATTCGATTGCATCTTTTCCACCAACAGCAGTTTCAAAGTCTTCAGCTTTCATATCATATTTAGCAGCGTTTTCTTCAACGAACTTCTTAATATCAGCAGCAGTAGCTTTGATATTTTCAGCTGCAGCAACTTCTTCTAATAAATATCTAGTTTTAATTCTAGCAGTTGCTTGTGGTTTCATCATATTTTTAAGATCTTCGAATTTAGTACCAGTCATTTGTAGGTATTGTTCTAATGAAGCACCTTGATGAGATAATTCATGAGCATATTCTTCAATCATTCTATTACATTCAGATTCAATAATTTCTTCATTGATTTCTACTTTCATATTATCAGTAGCTTTATGTAATACTTCATCTAAATATTTTCTATCAGCTTCATTTTCTTTATTCTTAGTTAATTCTTCTTTAACATGAGCTTCTAATGTCTTCTTATCAGTTACACCTTCAATACCTAAATCTTCAAAGAAATCTTTTCCTAATTCAGGAATAATTCTTTCTTTAATTTCTCTAACAGTAACAGTAAATTCAACATCTTTACCTTTTAAGCTATCAACATAATTTTCAGGGAACTTAAGATTTAATACTTTTTCTTCTCCAACCTTCATTCCAATACATCCTTCTTCGAATCCTGGAATGAACATACCTGAACCAATTTCTAATGGATAGTTAGTTCCAGATCCACCTTCAATAACTTCTCCATCAACTCTACCAACAAAGTCAATTACAGCAGTATTTCCTTTTTCTACTGTACCATTTTCTTTATTGATAATTTCAGCCATATTTTCACAAATATGTCCAATTTCATGTTCAATTTCTTCTTTAGTTACTTTAACTTCATCTTTTTTAACACCTAATTTAGTATATTTACCTAATTTAATTTCAGGTTTAGAAATTAATTTAAATAATACTTTACAATGTTTCTTATCGATTTCTTCAATATTTACTGATGGTTCACATACCATTTTTTCTTTTTCAGCAGTATCAATTGATTTATAAGCATTATCAATAGCAATATCAGCTGCATCCATGAATAATGATTCAATACCTACTTTTTTAATATAAATTTCTTTAGTTACTGAACCTTTTCTAAATCCATCGATTTTAATATCTTTCTTTTTATTTTCAAAAGCTTTATCAATAGCTTTTTCCCAATCTTTACCTTCAA
The DNA here is from genome assembly GCA_946615975.1 of uncultured Caryophanales bacterium. GTDB lineage: Bacteria > Bacillota_I > Bacilli_A > RF39 > UBA660 > UBA6985. The sequence goes on along the minus strand of CAMOID010000004.1, from coordinate 40,158 downwards.
CAGTAATAGTTATTTCTTTTACATTTTTCATAACTTTCATCTCTTTCTTTTTCTTATTGTATTATAAAGGAATTATAGTTTAATATCAATAAAAATGACACATTTTTAGGTAGTTTACAAAGAAAAAAGCATATATTTATATGCTTATCTACTTCTTCCATGTGAATAGCTTTCTTCTAATTCCTCTATATCTTCATCAAATGAAAAATTATATTGATCTAACATACTATTCATTTGCATTTGTCTTCTATAATTATTAATAGCTATTTTATTTCTTAATTCTATATCTAAATAATATAAATTTTCAATATATAATTTATATTCTTCATTTTTCATAAAATTCTTATATCTTATATCAAGTGCACTTCTAAATTTTTGAATTTCACCTAATACTACTTCATTAGCGTCATCTGATGAATCTTCATCATATAAGGTAGACATTATTTTATTATATAGTAATTTGAATTTATCATTTATTTTATTATGTACTAGATTTTCAATCATTTCTTCATTAAAAATCTTAATAGAAGTTATTTGTAATTCATTATTCTTACTATTTTTATTTGGATGAAAAGTAAATCCATCTAAATCGTATTCATAGTAATCAATATCCCATTTTTTCTTACTTTTCTTTACTATATAATTCATAACCTCACCACCTTACTTATTTAACAAATCTGGTCTTCTTTCTTGAGTCTTTTTTAATGCCTCTTGATATCTCCATTCATCTATTTTCTTATGATCTCCTGATAATAATATTTCAGGTACTTTCATACCTTTATAATCAGCAGGTTTTGTATAAGTTGGATAATCAAGTAAGAAGTTATCATTAAAAGAATCTTCTATATGACTTCTTTCATTTATAACTCCAGGTATTAATCTAACTATAGAATCAGTTATTACCATTGCTGGTAATTCACCACCTGTTAGAACATAATCTCCAATTGATATTTCCATATCAGCAAGAGATAATATTCTTTCATCAAATCCTTCATAATGTCCACATATAATAATCAAATGCTTTTCATTTGATAAATCATATGCCATTTTTTGTTTATATGGAACTCCTGAAGGAGTCATGATTATTACTTTAGAATCTGGTGTTTTAATAGCTTCAACACAATCAAAAATTGGTTGACAAGCTAATACCATACCAGCACCACCACCATAAGGAGTATCATCTACTTTCTTATGTGGATCATCTGTATAATCTCTAAAATCTATTATTTCTATTTCTACTTTTTTATCTTCAATTGCTCTTTTAATAATAGATTCATTTAAGAATCCATCAAACATATGAGGAAATAAACTTAATATACTTATTTTCATATAATTAATTCCTCAATTCTATCAGATACATATATCTTATTTTCTTTAACTGATACACTTTCTATAAAATCTGATTTTAAAGGTATATAATAAGTTTTATTATCATAGTTAACTTCAAGTAATGGATTTATATTATTAGTATAATCAACTATTGAACCATATGTACCCTTATTATTAACTACTTTCATACCAATTAAATCAGCATATAAGTAATCTCCATCTTTAAGATCTAATTTATCACGATCAATATAAACTAAATAACCTTTATATTGTTCTATATCATTAATATGAATATATCCTTCAAATTGTAATAAATCTACGCCCTTATATTCTTTATAATTTTTAATAGTAAATTCAGTATCATCAATAATAACCTTTTTACCTTTTTTAAATACTAATTCTTTTCTTTCAAAATCTGATTTAACTTTTACTTCACCTTTTAAACCGTGAGTATTAATTAATTTTCCAACTACTACTAATTCCATATAAATCCCTCTTCTTAATTGTTTTATATTATATACTTTATTATATTTTTTTTCAATAATTACTATATTTATTTATTTTTCTATATTATAATAAGTACAGGTGAAGTAGTTTGAGTAAAATATTTAATTCAAGTAATATATTAAGGGTGTTGGGAGTATGTACATCAGTAATGCCTATTATCTTTAGAGATAATATGGGTAGATTACTAGATGATATAATGTATATGTTATATAAAAATGACGTATGTGAATATATTGCAGATGATGCTAGATATTTTAAAATAGTTGTAACAAGTATTATATTATTTACAATTATTTATTTAATTAGTCTATTATTCTTTCAAATAGCTAATAGATTAAAACCTAGATTATTAAATATAGGTTTAATGATTGTATGTGCTCTACTATGTTTATTTGCATCAATGAACATACCACATCATTACTATAGATTAAATCCTGATGGATATAGAATATGCGAATAATAAAAACGAAGTATTAATTACTTCGCTTTTTTATTTACTAAATTCATATAAAATTATTGAAGTAGCAACACCTACATTTAATGATTCACATTTAGTATTCATACTTATATAAACAGATTCATCAGCATATGAAGCAATACTATCTTTTACTCCATTTCCTTCAGAACCCATTATTAAAGCAAATGGTGTTTTAACTTTAATATCACTTAAATTAGTACCATTTACTACATTTGTAGTATAAATAGTATATTTATCTTTTAAATTAGGTAATATTTCATTTAAATCTCTTCTAATAATATTTATATTGAATATCATACCTTCAGTAGCTCTTAATACTTTAGTATTATATAAATCTACTGAATCATTAGAAAGAATAATAGTATCTATATTAAAAGCTATAGAACTTCTAATAATAGTACCAAGATTACCAGGATCTTGTACTCCATCTAATATTAAAACATTACCATTTATATTCTTCTCTTCTATCTTATTACATATAGCTAAGTATTTAGGAGGAGTATCTAAATTAGATAACTTTTTCATTACTTCTTCAGATACTTTAGTATATTTATCATCTAATGAAAAAGCATCAACTACTATATTATTTTTAAATGCTTCTTCTACTAAATGAGTTCCTTCAATGATAAACATATTAGTATCATCACGATATTTCTTTTGATTTAATTTAGCATATTCTTTTATACGCTCATTATTTAAAGATTCTATCATTAGTAATTTAACTCCTTTCTAGCTTTCTTATAATTAGGATAATGTTTACTAACTTCATTCCAAAAATTAGCTGAATGATCCATATGTCTAAAATGAGATAATTCATGAACTATAACATAATCAATTAATTCAGGTTTGTAATGTATTAACATAGTATTTAAAGTAATAGTTTTACTACTTCTATTATTTACTCCCCATCTAGTTTTCATTTTTCTAGTTCTTAATCTAAATTCAGGAATATCACCAAATTCATCAATATATAATGCTAATCTTTTTTCAAATACTTTAATAGAATGTTTTTCTAAATATTCGTTTATTTTATCTACTGAAGGACCATATGCAATATTATCTTGAAACATTACTTTTTTATATTGAATATAGTCTAATTCATGACCTAGATATAATACTTTTTCTTTTCTAGATTCTTGTCTTTCAGATCTTTTAGCCATTCTTATTAAAGCTTTTTCATTATCTTTTAATAAATTAATAATATATTTATCTGTACAAATAAATGGACATGATACTCTTATAGTTTTATCTTCTATTCTAAAATTAATATTTTTAATTCTTTTTCTATTTATTTCTACTTTATACTCTATACCATCAATTATAAAACTAGGCATTTTTCCATACCTCATACCATTCAGTTAACTTTTTAATACCAGCAGTACCTGATGGTTTAATAATTTCATTATAAATTTCTTTAATAATATCTAATGTAATATTTAAAGATGTTTTTAAATCTTCAGTATCTTTCTTTAAATCATCACATAAATCTTTATTATTAGCACATACATCTATAGATAAATCTGTATATTTAGCTATAAGTTGATTTTTAGCTACTTTATAGGAATCACTTAAAGTATCTTTATAACCAGGTATATTTTTATCAATTATAGAATCTATTTTTAAAGTATAATAAATAACTTTTCTTTTAGCACTTTTAGATAATTCTTTAAAAGTACGTCCTTTTATAGGTTTATCATAAAAGATAAAATCTATTAAAGTAACAAAATAATCTTTAGCTTTAGCTTTATTATCTTCAGTATTATTTAATGATGAATAAGTATTATTTTCTTGTTCAATATATTCTAATACTTCTTCTTCAGAAGCTTTATAAGCAGTTTTTTTAGTAGTATTATTTTCTACTTTAGCAGTAGTAGTATTAGTAACACTATATTCATATATTTGAGATGATTGTTTTTTACCATCTACTTCTTTTATTAAACTAAAACCATATTTTTCATTTTTATCATTAACTTTATATTCAATAGTGTCTCCTATTTCAATATTGTTATTATTAGTATCTACTGCAACTTCTTCACCATCTTCAGTAGTAAAATATACTTTACCAGCTTCTAATTTACTTACAGTACCATATAGATATTCATCTCTTTTAACTTCAGTAGTTTCAGTAGTTTCAGTATTATTAGAAGAACTTTTATTTACGTTATTCATGATTAAAAGTGAAATACAAAAAGCTAATATAATAACTACTATACATAAAAGAATAATTGCAATAGTTTTAAAATCTATTTTTTCTTTTAACATTATTCCTCACCTTTATTCTTAAATTGTAATATAATTGGAGTTCCATCTAAATCAATAGATTCTCTTATTTTATTTTCTAAATATCTTTCATATGAGAAATGTAATAATCCTTTATTATTTACATTAAAAGTAAATTTAGGAGGACATGTATCTGTTTGAGATACAAAATATATTTTTAATCTCTTAGTTTTATAAGATGGTGCTTGATGTAATGCTACAGCATCTCTTATAACATCATTTAATACACTTGTTTTAACTTCTTTAGTATAAGAATCATATGCTTTTATAATAGCAGGCATTAAAGTATGTAATCTAGTTTTATCTTTAGCACTTAAGAATAATACTTCTGCATATGGAACAAATTGGAATTCATTCTTCATACGAAGTTTCCATTCTTTAATAGCTTGATCTCTATTATCTACTGTATCCCATTTATTTACTACTAATACAATAGCTTTTCCAGCTTCTAATGCATATTGTAATACGTGTTTATCTTGTTCAATTATACCTTCTTCAGCACTTATAACAAGTACACATACATCAGCTCTTTCAATAGCTTTAATACCACGTATAATAGAATATTTTTCTAGTTCTTCATATATCTTTCCACGTTTTCTCATACCAGCTGTATCAATAACAAGATAATCTTCTCCATCATATCTAAATTTAGTATCATTTGCTTCTCTTGTTGTACCAGCAACATTTGAAACTATTTGTCTTTCTTCATTTAATAAAGCATTAACTAAAGAAGATTTACCTACATTAGGTCTACCAATTATACAAAACTTACATACTTCATCTTTTGGTTCAGTTGTATAATCATTGAAATCTTCAGTAATTAAATCTAGAAGAGATTCAATATTTCTTTTATGTTCTGCTGATATAGCAATTACATGCTCAAAACCTAATTCATAGAAATTATAAATATAATCATCATGTTTAGGATCATCTAATTTATTACATGCAACAATTACTTTTTTATCAGTTTTAAGTAACATATCACGTACAGCATAATCATTTGTAGTTAAATCTTGTTTACCATCTACTACAAATACTATTACATCTGCTTCATCAATAGCAATTTCAGCTTGTACTTTAATATTATCATTGAAATCTGCTGTTTCTAAATCTATACCACCTGTATCAATTAATGAAAAAGATTTATCACCATAATTAACAATTCCATATAATCTATCTCTTGTAGTACCAGCTATATCTGAAGTAATAGCTTTTTTCTCATTTAATAATCTATTAAATAAAGTAGATTTACCTGTATTTGGACTACCTACTAAACATACAGTTTTACGCATATTAATCCCTCCTTAAACGCCTTAATATACTAACATAAAAAGGTCTAAATAGCAATTATTTAGACCATACTATACTTTTATATGAATTTCCAGTAATACTAGCTTGATTTGGATCTGATGCTACAGTATCACAGTTCTTTTTATCAAAGTAAGCATATCCTCTATTATTCTTATAATAAATATATACATTACATTCATTTATTATATCTTCTGTCATATTATTTATAACTTGATTATTATATGAATTTTCATTAGATGAATTACAATTAGCATTATTACTACAGAAATCTTCTTTATCATAATTAATATATTTATTTATAGCTAAATCTTTAACTTTGATTTTTATACATAAATAAGTATTAGTTCTACCATCTAGAATATTATCTGAATAATCTAAATTAGAAATATAGTTAACTACAGGACGTTCACTATCACTAAATTCACATAAACTAGTTTTACCAGTATCAAAGTCCATACCTTTTCTTAAATAATCCAAATTTGTTTCACCATATAAAGCAGCTTCACTTTCTATAAATTCAATTTTAGTAGTGTAAGCTTTTTCTTTAGATGCTTTAATTATCTTAGATGTAGCTGGTATAGTTATAGCAATTAATAATCCAATTATAACTATAACAGTTAGCAATTCTACTAATGTAAAACCCTTATTATTCATATAATTCACCTATTGTAATTATAACATAAAAAAAGGAGTATTTTACTCCTTTTCATTATCTCCTTGATAACTTGACAATATGTTATATACCTCTTCTCTACCTTTCTTAGTAACTGAAGAAAATAATACAACTTGATCAGTATCTAATAGTTTTAATGTTTCTTTTAATATTTTTAAATTCTTTTCTTTAGAACTTGCTTTTACTTTATCTAATTTATTAGCAATTATTACTGTAGGAATTTCATAATATTTTAAGAAATTATACATTAAAACATCATTTTCATTTGGTTTATGTCTAAAATCTACAATTAAGAATACACATTGAAGATTCTTTCTATCTTTAATATATTCTTCAATCATAAATCCAAATTTTCTTTGTTTTTCTTTAGAAACATCAGCATATCCATATCCTGGAACATCTACTAAATAAAATTCATCATTTATTAAATAGAAATTCATAGTTTGAGTTTTACCAGGTTTAGCAGATGTATGTGCATAATTTTTTCTACCTAATATAGTATTAATAAATGAAGATTTACCTACATTAGATCTACCACATAACATATATTCTTTTTTACCATCTGTTGGATATTGACTAGTTCTAACAGCAATAGTTTCTAGATTTGAGCTTTCAATTTTCATAATTTAGCCCCTTTCGATAAATTAATTATAATATTTTTTAAAACTAATTGCAAACACTAGAAAAAAGGTATTTTTTTATATATAATATATGTTGGTGGAAAATATGATTAATTATCCAGGAAAAGCAAAATCAAGTTATAAAAAAACTGTTAATTATTCTAACCGTGGTATGGATTTAGAAGAACTAATAAATCTATCTAATGAATACTACTTACAAGAAGATATTGCAGTAATATATAAGAAGCCTACTCCTATTACTATAGTAGATGCTTCATTTGATTCTCATGGAAGAGTTATAACTAAAGCATACTTTAAAGAACCATCTACATTAGATTACAATGGTCTTTATAAAGGTAAATATGTTGATTTTGATGCTAAAGTAACAAAATCAAAAACATCATTTCCACTTAGTAACCTACATGATCATCAATATGAGCATATGAAAAATGTATTAAATCATGGAGGTATAACATTCTTAATAATATCTATAAATAATAAATACTATTACTTAGATGGTAAAGATATTATAGATTTTAAAGAAAATAATGATAGACAATCTATTCCATATTCTTATATAGAAGAAAAAGGAATTGAAATAGAAACTAAAATAAAACCAAGACTAGATTATATTAAAGCATTAGATAAAAAACATTTTTAAGGAGGTAAATTATATATGGTAAAAAAATCAACAAAAATAAAATCTGCTGATATAAAAAGATCCATTAATGCTATAAAGAAACCAACAAAAACAAAAAAAGTAAAACCTCCTAAAGAAGAAGTTGTTATAAAAGTACTTGAAGATGCAGATCCTCCTATTAAAAAGGAAAAAGTAAAAAAGACTACAACTAAAAAAAGTACTGCTAAGAAAAAAACTACTAAAACAACAAAGAAAAAAACAGAAACAAAGAAAAAAGAAACAAAGAAAACAACTACTAAAGATAAAAAAGAGGTTAAAAAAACTAAGACAACTAATAAAAAAGTTAGTACTAAACCTAAAAAGAAATTAGATAAAGCAAAAAAAGCAAAAGAAATAAAAATAGATAAAGAAGAAGTTAAAGTTAAAACAGTTAAAGTACTCTCTTCTATCGGTAATTTCTTTAAATTATTAGGTATATTTATATGTAAAATATTCTTAAATCTAATAAAGGGTATTAAAAAATTATCAATAAAATTGTATAATAGTGTTAAGACTAAAATAAACGATATTAAGTCTACTAAAAAATCCAAGAATAAAAAGGATAAAAAAGATAAAAAGAAAAAAGAAACAAAAGTTAAACAAGAATCAATTAAGGAAGATGATATTGATTTATCTAAATTATCTAAAAAAGAAAAAAATAAATATTTACTTAATGCAGATAATTATACAGATATAAAGAAAATCAAATATAGAAATACATCCTTCTTATTATGGATTCCTGCATTTTTTGTTAATAGAGCTAAGGTGATAGGATACGATATGAAAAGATTTGCAAAAAGAGTCAAGTATGGTACTTGGAAAGATAGATTATTAATTATTATAATGTTAGGTTTAATCGCTGGTTTCTCATGCTTAGTTGCTTTATGTATTTACGTAATTGCTACTGCACCAGAAATCAATGAAAAGAGATTATATAAATCAAATTCAACTATTCTTTTAGATAAAGATGGAAATGAATTTGCAAGACTTGGATCTGAAAACAGAGAAAAAGTTACATATGATGAAATTCCAGAAGTATTAGTAGATGCAATAATAGCTACAGAAGATTCAAGATTCTTCCAACACAATGGTGTTGATATTGCTCGTTTTACTAAAGCTGCATTTGGACAATTACTTGGACATTCAGATTCAGGTGGTGGTTCTACTTTAACAATGCAAGTTTCAAAGAACGCTGCTACAAATACTGAATCTCATGGTATAGCTGGTATTGTAAGAAAGTTTACCGATATTTATTTATCAGTATTCGTATTTGAAAAACAATATACAAAAGAACAAATCATGGAATTCTATGTAAATATTCCAAACTTAGGTGCTGGTTCATATGGTGTTGAACAAGCAAGTAAGATTTACTTTGGTAAAGATGTTTCAGACTTAAACTTAGCTGAAGCTGCTATGATAGCTGGTATGTTCCAAGCTCCATCAGCATATAACCCATATGTATATCCTGAAAGAGCTGAAAATAGACGTCAACAAGTATTAGGATTAATGTTAAGACATGGATATATTACTGAGGAAGAATATGAAGCTGCTAAATCAGTTAATATAAAAGATTTATTAGTTGGTATTAAAAATGCAGGTTTATCTGAATATATTGGATTTATAGATACAGTTGTTGCTGATGTTAAAGATAAAACTGGTAATAATCCAGATTTAGTATCTATGACTGTATATACTACTCTAGATCCAGAAAAACAAAAATCATTAAATAATATATATGAAACATACAAATTTAAGAACGAATATTCTGAATTAGGTATGGTTATTGAAGATGTTCCAACTGGTGCTATTGTTGCTATAGGAACAGGTAGAAACTTAAATAAGATAGAACGTGGTTATAATTATGCTACTGATATTCATAGACACCCAGGTTCAACTGCTAAACCAGTATTAGATTATGGTCCTGCATTTGAATATTTAGGATGGTCTACATCAAATACAGTAATAGATGATGAATATACTTATTCAGGTGGTGGAAAGATTAAAAACTGGGATAATAAATTTGATGGTGTTACTACTGCAAAAGCTGCATTAGCAAGATCAAGAAACATCCCTGCCCTATATACTTTCCAACAAACTACAAATGAACAAAAACTAGAATTTGCTACAAATTTAGGATGGAGACCTGAAACTGATGTTAGAGGTGAAAACCTATCAGCGAAAACTCCACAAGATATAAAAGGACGTGTATTAGAAACATGTTCAATTGGTGGTTTCGAAGGTGTATCTCCAGTTGAAGCTGCATCAGCATATGGTGCATTTGCAAGAGGTGGTACATATATTGAACCATATACATTTACTAAAGTTGTTTATTCAGATACAGGAGAAGAATATGAATTCACTCCTAAAAAAGTACAAGTAATGGATGAAGGAACTGCATATTTAGTTACAGTTGCATTAAGATATGCCGTTACTGGTGGAACTATTAATGTAGGTAAAGCTAATGGTGCTGAAGTTGCTGCTAAGACAGGTACTTCTACAGTAGATAGTGCTACACTTAAAGCATTAGGAATTAAAGGTAATGTAATCGGAGACTCTTGGGAAGTTAACTACTCTTCTGGAGCTGTAGTTGCATTATGGTATGGATATCCATCAATTGATTCAGATCATTACTTATTATCAAGTGAAGGTGGTACTGCTCGTAATAGTATTGGTAAACAATTAGCAAGTATCGCTCATCCAGCAAATGCTAAATTTAATAAACCTGCAAGTGTTAAAACTGCAACAGTTGAATTAGGTACTTCACCACTTCAATTAGCAAGTGATTACACACCTGATAATTTAAAAGAACAAGCATATTTTAAAGAAGGAACAGTTCCAACTGAAACTTCTACTAGATTCTCTAAATTAGGAGATATAAATAATTTAAGAGCAACAAGTACTGCTACAAGCGTAACATTATCTTGGGATGCTGCTCCACTTCCAGATCAAAAGAATGATCAATATTTAAGAGATTATTTCAGTAATGATAAATCAGCATATAAACCTTGGGCTGAAAAATATTATCAAGAAAGAGTTAACTATAATAATTCAGTATTTGGAGATTTCGGATACAGAGTATATATGGTAACATCTGCTGGTGCTCAAGAAATAGGATTTACTACTAATACAACATTTACAACAAACGTACAATTTAGTACACCTACTAGATTCATTGTTAAAGCAAGTTATAGAAACTTCATAGCAAATATGTCTAATGGTAAAGAATGTACAATTAATCCAAATTCTTCTGGTGATACAGGAGCTTCTGGAGATCAAACAATAAGTAATATTACTGTTGGATATACAGGTGGATTAAGAGTAAGTGATGTAAAAAATATGAAATTAGAAGACTATGTAACAATAAACGGTAAATCAGTATCTTCTATTGATGGAGCTAAGATTACTTCTACTAAATTCATATTAGATGGTAATGAAATACCAAGAACAAGTTTACAATGTACTGGAAGCTATAAAATGCAAATAACTGTTTACTTTGCTGGTAAAACAGGCTATTTAAATAAGCAAGTTTCAGGATGCTAAAAGACTAGAATTTAACTAGTCTTTTTTCTTTGCTATTCATTGACTTTAAATTGTATATTTTATATAATTATATTGGAATAAAATAGATAGGGTTGATTGTACATGGATAATCAAGAAAATGTAGAACTACAATATGTTGATGAATTTGGTAACCCAATAGATCCATCTCTAATTGACGAAAACGGTAATTATATTGGCAATCAAACAATTGAATATGTTGATGAGAATGGTAATCCAATAGACCCTTCTCTAATTGATGCTAATGGTAATTATATTGGTAATACTCAATATGTTGATGAAAATGGAAAACAAATAGATGAATCATTAGTACCAACAAGTGTACAAGAAAACACTATTGACCAAACAGCTGTCGCTAATCAATTAGACGTAGCTGCTGGTGTAGCTTTACCTCAAACTGAAAATATTGTACAAGAAGGAAACTATGAAGGAATGGTTACATTCGATTATAACAATGTTGCTATTTCAGATATAGTTAATTCTATTATATTAGACGCTATTAATCGTGGAGCATCAGATATTCACTTTGATCCAAATGATGATGGTATTAAAGTAAGAATACGTATAGATGGTGAATTATATGATTATACTATAGTTCCTCTATTCGTTAAGAGAAATATGATTACTAGAATTAAAATTATTGCTGGTATGAATATTACTGAATCAAGAACACCACAAGATGGTGCTATACGTACTGAATTAGATAATAAAACTATAGATCTTCGTGTATCTTGCTTACCTACTAACATGGGTGAAAAGATAGTTATAAGAATCATGGATTATTCAATGTCTGCAAAAGGTATTGAATCACTAGATTTCTCACAAGATAATTTAGCTAAAGTAAATAAAATGTTATCATTACCAAATGGTATTGTATTAGTTACAGGTGCCACTGGTACAGGTAAATCAACTACAGTATATTCAATGTTACAAAAGTTAAATGTTGAAGGTAGAAACTTAGTAACAGTAGAAGATCCTATTGAAATGAATATTCCAGGTATAAATCAAGTTCAAGCACAAGCTGACATTGGTTTAACCTTCTCTACTGTTTTAAGATCTATTTTAAGACAAGATCCAGACGTAATCATGATTGGTGAAATAAGAGACGATGACACTGCTAAAATCGCTGTAAGAGCTTCTATAACAGGTCATTTAGTATTATCTACAATCCATACTAACAACTCTTTATCTACAATTGAAAGATTCTTAGATATGAATGTAGAAAGATATTTATTAGGTACTTCTCTATCTGGTATTGTATCTCAAAAACTTACAAGAAGACTTTGTCCTCACTGTGCTAAGAAAAGACCTACAACTGAATTTGAAAAAGAAACATTCAAATCAGCATTAGGAATTGATGTAAATGAAATATTAGAACCTGTAGGTTGTAAAGAATGTAATCACGGATATAAAGGAAGAATTGCTATACAAGAAGTATTATTAATTAATCCTGAAATAAGAGAAGCTATTTCAAGTGGTGCTTCTAAAGAAGAACTAAGAAAAGCTGTTTACTCAGAAAATGGAGCTAAAACAATGCTTCAAGATGGATTAGAAAAAGTATTAGCAGGTAAAACATCATTTGAAGAAGTAATTAGATCAATTGATTTAGAAGAAGACTTAGAATCAGTTAAAGATGAAAGCATTGCAGTTAAATCTGAACCTGTTCAAGTACATGATGTAGAAGAAGTTAAAACATCCACTACTCCATCACAAGAAATTAAACCAGAAAGAATAATCATCAACAATGAATTTTCTCCTGATGAAGTAAAGAAATTAATTGAAGAAGAATTAAAAAATAGAAATATAACTTCTAATACTCCTTCTCAAGAAATAGATATAGAAGAAATTAAAAAGATAGTTAAACAAGAAATGGAATCATCTATTCCTAAAGAAGTAGTAACTAAAGCTCCTGAAATCAATGAAGAAGATATTAAGAAATTAATTAAATCTGAATTAGATATTACTAAAGAAGCAATAGATACTGAATTAGAAGAAAAATTAAATAGACAAAAAGATATTATTTCAGATGAATTAAATGATATAACTCAAAAAATTAAAACAGTTAATCTTACACCAACTGTTACTCCTACTCCAGTAACTGAAACAAAACAACCTGTTGTAGAAGAAAGAAAAACAGAAATAAAAGAAGAAAAAACTGAAAAAGATTTAAAACCTGAAATAATTAAAGCTTTTGAATTAAATAGTATTGATGAAAAAGTAAATAAGAAAAAGAAAAAGAAATCTGAATATGATAAAGCTAAAGATTCATTAAAAGAATTCTTAAACGAAACTAATGAACCTACTTATATATCATTAAAAAAGAAAAAAACTGAAAGAGATAAAATAAAAGATATTATAAATGATAAATCAGATCAAATAGTTATCTCTACTAAACAAATCAAGACAATAGATACTCATTCTAAGAATAGAAAAAAATTAGAAAATCTAAAACTTAAAATAGATGCTAAAAATGATGCATTTAAAGATGATGTAACAGTTACAAAAGATTATGTAAATTTAGCAAATGATATTAAAGTTATAGATGATGATATCTATGAAATTGATGATACAGTATTAGTTAATCCAGAAGATATAAATATTAATCAAGATCAAATATATGATAATATTATTGAAGATTTAGATGATATCATTAATGTTGATGCAAATGATATTAAAACAGATGTTAATGTTACAAATGATATTAATGTTGAACCTGAAGAAAGAACAGATGAAGAACAAGATAAATATATAGATAAAACATTCGATGAATTATATGATGAAATTGAAACATCTACTTCAGATTATGATGTAGATGATATAGATTTATCTATATTAGATAATATATCTGAAGAAACATTAACTGATGAAGAAATAGACAAAATATTAGATGAAGAATAATTCTTCATCTTTTTTATTGCAATAAAAAAACTAGGAATAAATCCTAGCTTTATATCTATTAGTTACCTAATTGTTTAGCAACTTCTTCAGCGAAGTTTTCAGATCTCTTTTCCATACCTTCGCCTACTTCATAACGGTACATAGCTTTAACTTCTCCACCATTATTTTTAACGAAAGTCTTAACATCCATTGAAGAGTCTTTAACGAATTCTTGGTCAACTAAGCAGTTTTCTTTATAGTATTTAGAAATTCTACCAGCAACCATCTTTTCAGCTATATCAGCAGGTTTTCCTTCTTCAATAGCTTGAGCTTTTAATACTTCTTTTTCTTTTTCAATTACTTCTGCAGGTACTTCATCAGCTTTTAAATAAGCAGGTTTCATAGCAGCAGCTTGCATTGCTACATCTTTAGCACATTCTTCATTAGCTCCTTCAGTAACAATTAATACAGCAATCTTTCCACCCATGTGGATATATGAACCAAAGTTTTCAGAATCAGTTTTAGTAACAACTTCACATCTTCTTAAAGATAACTTTTCACCAATCTTAGCAGTTTTAGCAACAACTAAGTCAGCTACAGTTCCTTCAGTTCCTTCTACAGCTAAAGCGTTAATTTCATCTAATGATTTAGCATCATTAGCTAAAGCAGTTTTAGCGATAGTTTCAACTAAATCAACGAATTCAGCATTTTTAGTAACGAAGTCTGTTTCACAGTTTACTTCGATAATAGCAGCTTTATTTCCATCGATAATAACGTTTGCTAAACCTTCAGCAGCAATTCTGTCAGCTTTTTTAGCAGCTTTAGCAATACCTTTTTCTCTTAACCAGTTAACAGCAGCTTCAATGTCTCCATTGCATTCAGTTAATGCTTTTTTGCAGTCCATCATACCTGCACCAGTTTGTGTTCTTAATTCATTTACGTCTTTTGCAGTAATCATATTAAAATCTCCTATCTATTCTTATATTAGTTTAAAGATGCTAATAATTCATCTTTTTTCATTGTAGAGAAACCTTTAACACCAGCTTCTTTAGCCATAGTTCTTAATTCAGCAACAGTCTTTGAAGATAAATCTTCTTTGTCAGCTTTCTTTTCTTCTTTAGCTTCTACTACTTTAGCTTCTTTTTTAGGAGCTTCTTCTTTAGTTACTTCTTTAGCAACTTTAACTTCTTTTTCTTGTCTTTCTGGTTTTTCTACTTCAGTAGAATAATCAACCATTTCTAATCCTTTAGCTTCGCAAATAGCGTTTGTTAATACACCTAAGATAACTTTTACTGATCTAACAGCATCATCGTTACCTGGAATAACATAATCAACTAAATCAGGATCACAGTTAGTATCAACTAATCCGAATACTGGGATTCTTAACTTTCTAGCTTCTCTAATTGCATTGATTTCTTTATTAGGATCAACAACGATTAAAGCGTTAGGAAGTTTATCCATTTTACGAATACCACATAATACTTTATTTAATTTTTCGTATTCTTTCTTTAATCCGATAACTTCTTTCTTTGGAAGTACATCGAACATTCCGTTAGATTCCATTTTTTCAATTTCATCTAATCTTCTAATTCTAGTTCTGATAGTTCTGTAGTTAGTTAAAGTACCACCTAACCATCTAGAAGTTACATAGAAAGATTCAGATCTTGCAGCTTCTTCTTGTGAAGCTTCAATTGCTTGTTTTTTAGTTCCAACGAATAAGAAAGAACCTCCGTTTTCAGCAATCTTTTTAACTTCTTCGTATGCTTTTTCTAAGCATGCAGCAGTTTTTTCAAGGTCGATAATATAAATATCATCTCTTGAAGTAAAGATGTATTCCTTCATTTTAGGATTCCATCTCTTAGTTTGATGTCCAAATTGAACACCTGCTTCTAATAAATTACTCATAGAAACAACAGCCATAATTTCACTCTCCTTTTGTTATTCATCCACATATCCAAGACATCACCAACACATCTTATATGGCCACATGGCATGCCCTCTAGATATATGTGCTTATTAGTCCTCATTCGAAGACCGTTAATAATATAACAAATATTAAAGAAAATATCAATAAAAAACACGCAATTTTATGCGTATTTTCGTATATTAGATATTAAAATTACCATCTTTAAATATTTCTATTTCTTTACCATCTTTTGTAATACCGATTATCGATAAATCTTTAGTACCAATCATAAAATCTACATGTTGTTTAGATACATTAACACCATTATCAGATAGTTCTTGATCAGACATATCATCTCCACCTTCTAAACACTCAGAAAAACCGCATCCTAAGGCTAAATGACATGATGCATTCTCATCATATAATGTCTCATAAAATAATGTATTACTTAAGCTTATTTTTGAATCATATGGCACTAATGCACATTCACCTAAATAATATGATTGTTCATCAGTTTCAATAATACTTTTTAAAGTACTCATTTCAAGTTCAGAATCAGCATGATATTCAATTACTCTACCCTCATGAAATCTTAAATAAAAATTATCTATTAATATATTATTATATAGTAATGGTTTACTTGAATATACTATTCCTTCTGTTTTCTTCCAATTAGGTGATGTAAATATTTCATATGTAGGCATATTAACTATTACACCATATTTAGAAGTACCACTACTCCAAATATTTTTATCATTTAATTCAATAGTTAAATCAGTACCTAATGAATTAGTATATTTTAATTTTTTAAATTCATATGCATTTAATATCTTAGTTCTATCATCTAATACATCTAAGAATTTTAACCAATTTTCATATGCATAATTATCATCTACCATACATATATCTAGAATTAAGTTCCACATATCATCAAGAGATAATCCTACTTGTTTAGCCCATGCTTCATTTGGACATCCAGCTATTACCCAATTAACTTCCATTCTTTCATACAAATCTTGGAAATATTGTCTAGTTCTTCTAGTATGTAATCTTTGTAGTTTAATCTTATTAGGATCTACATCATTCATTAAATTAGGAATAGGACTTTCTAAAAATATAAATGCTGCATCTAATTTAGCATATTTATTATATATTTCATCATTAAACATAGGATGCTTATATATATCTTCTATATCAAAGTTCTTTAATACATCATGTTTCTTATCCATATCTATAGAATCTATATATACTTCTTTAATATTATAATCATCAGACATTTCATTTAATAAATCCATAAAATCATTACATATACTAGGTCCAGATATAAATAAATACTTCTTTTCATTTAATTTAATACATTCTAATAATAATTTAGCATATTCTCTTATTCTATCTTCCATTTAAACACCTCATATATCCATTTTAAGGACTATTTTATATATACATATATAATTATAACATAAAATAAAAAAGAAGCTTATAATTAAGCTTCTTTAGCTGCTTTTTTAGCTGCTTCTTTTTTCTTTTTAGCATCAAACATTTTCTTGTTGATTAATTTAACTTTAACACCACGGTCATAAGCAAATTGTTTCTTAACTCCGTCTGGTAAATTCTTTTTATAAGTTCTCACAGTTATTCACTCCTTTGCATTGCTGTTTAATTATAACAAAAATTAAATATTTAATCAAGAAAAATATTAATTACTTACTATAATATCGTATGCAGTAGCATGTATATCTTTTCTTCTATCTTTTTTATCAATGTAAATATATCCAATTACATATTTTAAATTAGATACTAATTCTACATTATCTTCATCAACTGTTAGATTACCAATGAAACATTCAGTAGTATCATCTAATTCATCTATATCATCTGTAATTTTATCAGCATCTACATTTAATATAGAAGCAATATCTTCATTTCTATCTCTATTAGATAATATTTCATCTAACATATCTTCTACTTCATTATTAAATCCTTTAACAGGAACTTTAATTTGATATAAGAATTCTAGATCTTCTTTATCTAATTCTTCTTTATTTCTTATTTCATATAGTTTCTTTAAATTATTTACTTTTCCTATTTCATTATGTTGGCATTTAAATTTAGATAATTCTTTCTTTAATTCATCTAAATATTCTTCTTCAATAGAGTTATTTTCTCCATATCCAAATACTCCATTTACTCTTTTACCATCATATACATATATCATTAATTTTGGTTCATCATTAACAAAATAAATATATATATCATGAGATACTAAAATATCATATAAATCTTTAACAGTTAATTGCCAAACATTATTATTTCTTATCTTTTGAAATACTTCTACAGGTTGACTACCTTTATTAAAACTAATCCATTCTCCTAACATTTTGTTCACCTCTTACTAATTTATATTCCTTTATATCAACCACTTTATCAGTAGGATCTGAAATATCAGTTCTCAATCCTAATGGTTTATTTTCTTCTTCATAATGTTCTTTAATGTAATCAACTGCTACTTTAGCAGGTTGCATCCAATAAAAACATATTTCTTCAAATTGCATTTCTATTTTTCTAATATCTGTAGGTAATATTTCTCTATTAAGATTAATTACATTATGAGTATTTTCAAAATCTTCTGCATCATCCATATTTACATATTCATATCCACCAGATAATAAATCTATATATCTATGATGAGAATATCCATATTGCATTAATTTCAAGAAATCATTTGAACATTCTTCTTTAAAAACTTTATCCACAAATAAATATGCATTTTCACCTACATGACATTTCATAAATGGATCATTTGCCCACCATGAAATATCTTTTTTTATATGTCTATCCATCGTTGTATCACCATATTTATTATATAACAAAATAAAAAAGGAAATCAATGAAGATTTCCTAGTTTATATTAATAATAAATGGTTTTGCTGTAGTACCAGATCCACCAGTAATTTGAGCATCAGCTGGTATATAAATTGTTGGATATACAGCATATGTTTGAGTTGTAGCAGTATCTCTGAAGTAAGGAGATGATCTACTTAAATAATAGATATACTTCTTATTAGTATCAGAGTATGTTGCTAAGTTATCCATTACATATGCATTTTGAGTTATTGCATATCCAGATGTCTTCATTAACCATGAATTATAAATATTAATTGAATTGTTAGCAGTTACCTTAGTAGTATTAACATCTGAATCAGCTGAAGAATAACCAATATCACTTATACTTATTAAACCAACTTTACCAGCATATGAATCAGAACTACTTGATTCACTTGCAAATACTTCACCAAATGTATTATTTAAAGAAGCACTACCAACTTTAAATGTTACAGTTTCGGCATAATCTGCAAATGGTTGAGTTTGTAATATATCTTTTAATTCACTACTTGTAAATTGTTTTTGTTCTGAATCTATTTGATATGTTCCACTTACCATTGATGAACCATTCTTAGTACCAACAAGTTTAACTAACTTCTTATTACCATTTGGTGTACTTACATTCATTACACCAATAATTCTGAAGTTTGGTCCACTATTACCATTATTTAATGATACATAGTTATCTGGATTATTACCAACATATCTAATATTAGTTCCATCTAATTTCTTTAATACATTATCATAAGAACCACTATCATATAATCCTTGAATTAATTCAACAGCATTTCCTGTACTTCCCATCCAATGAGCTTTTAATGTATCACTCTTAGTTGGTTTAGTTTCACTAGTAACATGTTGTCCATTTGATGAATACCAACCAATGAATATATGTCCATCCCAAACTGGTGTAGGAACATTAGTTGCATACATCATACTACTGTTACTTGGAATATTCTTAGTTACTTTTTCAAGTCCTTCAACTTTAGCTCCACAGCCTTCTCCATATTCACCACAAGCATCAAGAACGATTATATAATCACCAGGACCCCAATGTGTATAATATTCAGCATTTTCTTCAGGTTTTTGATTTGCACTTACTTGATCACCAGCAGTTGCATCAGTAAACCATGATCCTTTGTAACCATCTTTAATAACTTTTGGAAGTGTTCCAATTGAGTCACCTTTTTCAATATTTCTAATTAATTTAGTCTTAGCTTCATTACATTCGTTACTTGTATCTTCACATGTTTCATCATCGAATATACCACCTTCAGTAACATTGAATGTTAATTTAACACCAGTAAATACTTTAACGTTTGTAGCATTTTGTTCTGGTGCTGTCTTACCAGATCCACTTACCATTGTACATTTAAAATCATAATATCCTAATTCAGTTATTTGATTTAAATTAGTAAATTCATTATTAACTGCTTGTCCATGTTTACCATAATAACATTTAACAGTTGAACCTGATTTCATAGATTTTACATATGTAGGAATTGAAGTACTTACTCCTAATGGAACTTTAGTACCAATACCCATTTCAAATTCAGGTTCTTCATTATCTATCTTAGTAACAACAATTGAACTAGAAGTTAATGTTTCAGTTAATCCTTGTACTCTAGCAATAATTTCATGTACAGATCCATCATCTTCAAATCTAATTGGATCCATATATGTTTCCCAAGTATTACCACCATCTAATGAATATTCATAATCACCTAATCCACCATCTGGATAAGCAATAGAAACAACTTTATCTGTACTCCATCCATATTCATTTAAATTAAATATTGGAGGAGTCAATTCACTTACAACATTTTCAACTGTTAGATAATCATTCTTTTCTGTTCCACCAGTTTTAGTAAATGATGTTTCATAGTTAAGAGCTTCATCATAAACTATAAATGTATAAGTATCGTTTTCTTTAATACCTAAATGTTCATTATTAACTAATCTCATCTTACAATTATCAATTGTAGATGTCTTACATTCAGACATTTTATCAATTTGTGTAGGTGTCTTCTTACCACTTGTATAATAAATTGTGAAGTAATCAGGATCACCTGAATCGTTATCATCAGTAGCTTTAATAATAGCACTAACTGTTTTCTTAGCTGTAATGAAATCACCATCAATTGTAAATGAAGGTTTAGTACTATCATATTTATCAAATGTAACAGTTTCAGTTATACCATTACCAGCTTTATCCCAGAAACCAAATGTCCAAGAACCAGTACAATTTTCTTCATTCTTTTCACTACCACATAAACTATATGATTTCTTAGTAGATATATCTTTACCATCTGCTTTAACATCTTCTAAAGATTGATCTCCTCTTAAAACTTTAACTTTAACAGCATCTTTAGGATCATATGTTAATGTTGCATATGGATCTTTACTATATTTAGTAGGAACAGTAACTTCATATGAAGGAGGTGTTACATCATCTTCTGTTGGATTAACATCTACTTCAGTAGTACTTCCACCACCAGAACCATTACCAGCATAGAATGTAATAGTTCCTGAATTACCAATAATTACATATTCACCAATAGCAATAGTTTGACCATTTCCACTAGTGAAATATTCAACATTCTTAGAACCATTTGAATATTTGATTGTTGTAGCATTTCCTTTAGTTTCTACAACTTTAACAACTGTATCTCCACCTTGTTTTCCAGTTTCTACTCTAACAACAGGAGCAGGTTCATTAGATTTCTTTTCTCCTTGTGGATTATCATTCTTTTTACCATCAACTGATTCTCCTGAACCATTTTGTTCAACATCACCTTCACAGTTGGAATCACATTTACCATCACCATCTGTATCAAGGTTAGTATCAGGAACACCATCACCATTTGTATCACAGTTTAATAAGCATACATTTGCTTCAGTTGGTTTCTTCTTAGAATTTTCTATTATCTTACTAATAGTTCCTTTACCTAATAATAAACCAATTAATAATACAGCAAATAATACAATAAATATTGGATAAGTTTTTCTCTTACTTACATATATTGTAATTAAATCTCCATAACTAACTTGAGATCCAATTGGAGGTTCAGTCTTAACTACTTTACCTTTTTCAGTATTAAAAGAATTTATTTCTTTAACTTGGTCGTATCTTAAACCCCAATCATCAAATTTATTTTTTGTTTCTCTTAAAGATTTACCTTTAACGTCAGGAATTTGTATCATTATTCACCACTCCCTTCGTCTTCAGTATTATATGTAACATTATATGTTGTTTTACAATTAACTATCTCTAAATCTGTAGAAGCAGTAACAGTTACATATTCACCATATTCAATACTTTGATTAACATATCCATGTAATGTAACAGATTTACCACCCTTACATCCAGTTAAATTAATATCAATTGATTTAACATTCTTAGTTTCTTTCTTAGTATATAGTTCACCAGTGAATGTATATATATTATTTGCATCTTTTGTTGGTGCACTAGCAGTAATATATAAATCACCGTCTATTTGTACATCTGAACCAGCCTTAGTAGCATTAATTATTACTATAACAGTAAATAATACTGCAACAAAAGCAAGAGATGAAATAGTAACTATTCTTTTATTATTTTTGATAAATTCTCTCATATCGTCACTTCCCTATAATACCTATACAATAATCATACTAAAAATAACAAATTTTTACAATAAAATAAGCATAATTTTAACAAAAAAAAGATAGTTTTTTTACTATCTTTTTAAGCTTTATAAATACTAGCAAATTTTTCAAATGTTTTTATGCCATCTATAGCAGCTGTAGTAATACCACCAGCATACCCTGCACCCTCACCAACTGGGTAGATTCCTTTAATATTAGATTCATGATTTTCATCTCTTATAATGGTAACAGGACTACTAGTTCTTGATTCTATTCCCATCATAACTGAATCAGGATTATCATATCCTTTTATTTTAGTTCCAAAATATGGAATAGCTTCTTTAAGAGATTCATTTATATATTCAGGAAATAACTCATTTAAATTACTAAATTGAGTAAAACCTTTTACTTCAGGTAAAATGTTACCATATTCTTTACTAGAAATATTATTAATATAATCTTTATATAATTGAACAGGTATATAAGAATTACCTAATTCATATGCTTTTTCTTCTAATTTTCTTTGATATTCTATACCATCAAATATATTATTACCAAAGTCTGTTGGAGATACAGTTACAACTATAGCTGAATTACTAGAATTAGACATTCTATCATAGTTAGACATACCATTTATAGCTAATCTATTTAATTCAGATGATGCATTTACTACATATCCACCTGGACACATACAAAATGAATAAACTCCTCTACCATTAGAAGATTTATATGTAAGTTTATATGATGCAGTGCCTAATATATTAAAATCAGCATTACCAAACATACTCTTATTAATATCTTCTCTATTATGTACAATTCTAATACCTACAGCAAAAGGTTTAGCTTTCATATCTAATTTATTATCATTTAACATATAAAAAGTATCTCTTGCTGAATGTCCAATACATAAAAATAAATTATCACATGTTATTTCTTCATTATCATTAACAATAATAGATTTAACTCTATTATCTTTAATATTAATATTAGATAATTTAGTACTATATCTAATTTCTCCACCCATATCTAATATTTTATTTCTAATATTCTTAATAACTGTTCTTAATATATCAGTTCCAATATGAGGTTTATAATCATATAAAATCTCTTCAGGAGCTCCATTTTCTACAAATATTTCAAATATTTTCTTAGATCTAAAGTTTTCATCTTTAGTTAAAGTATTTAACTTGCCATCTGAAAAAGTACCAGCTCCACCTTCACCAAATTGTATATTTGATTCAGGATTTAAATTATTATCTTTAAAGAAGTTTTCTACATCTTTTACTCTTTCATCAATAGACTTACCTCTTTCAATAATAAGAGGTTTATATCCATATAAACTAAGCATATATGATAAGAATATACCAGCTGGTCCAAATCCTACAACAACTGGTCTATTAGTTAATTTTTTTGTACCAGTTACTTCAAATTTATATTCTTCATTTCCTACTTTTTTAATTGTATCATTTAAATATTTATCTTCATTTTGAATATTAACATCTAATGTATATACAAATAAGATATTATTTTTATCTCTTGCATCTATAGATCTTTTATTAATCTTATATTCATTTATTTCTTGCTTAAATATCTTACTTAATTTATTCTTTATCGATATATCTTGATTAGATTTATAATTAATTTTTATATTACTAATTCTAATCATTATTAATACCTCTTGATGCTTTAATAGCAGAATAAATAGCAAATGCTATATTATAGCCACCACAATCACCATCAACATCTAATACTTCACCAGTAAAATATAATCCTGGTACAATTTTAGATTCAAAATTAGAATCAACATTAGTTAAAGATACACCACCTCTAGTTACTTGAGATTGGTTATAATTCATTGTACCAGTTACATATAATTTAAAATTAGTTAATTCATTAATTAATATAACTTTTTCATCTTCAGTTAATTCACTGAATGTTTTATTTCTAGGTACATCAATATTAGACATGATTATATTAGCTAATTTATCATTAATCATTCTCTTTAATACTATATTAATTGTATTCTTAGTATTATTTAAATAAGTATATATATTTGATATAGAAGGTACAAAATTAATACATACATATACATCTTGTTTATTAGCAAGTGCTATAGATGCATATCTCGATACATTAAATACACATATACCTGATATACCATATGAAGTAAGTTGTATTTCACCTTCTTCAGTATGGATTTTATTACCATCTACAAATATACTTATTTTTGCATCAGATCTTATACCATCCCAATCATATTGTTCAGTAGTTAAAGGAACTAAAGATGGTAATATAGGTACTATTTCATGTTTCATATTAGAAGCAAATTTAATACCATCTGTACTTGCTCCTATTTGAGGATAACTACCTAATCCTGATGAAATAATAACTTTATCATATTTATCTTTTCCATTAATTATAAATTCATTTCCAAGTTTTTCTATATTATGTACTTTTTCATTTAATAAAATATTTACATTCTTTTTATGAGCTTCATATATTAAAACATTTTTAATAGTAGTAGCTTTATTAGATAAAGGATAATAATAACCATTTTTTATTTTATAAGCTATTTCTAATTCATTTATAAAATCTAATACAGTATCTTTTATATCATCTTGAATATAATCTTTTATATTAGATTCAGAATGATAGTGATCTAAATTCATATCATCATTTAGAAAATTACATCTACCATTTCCTGTAACACTTAATTTTTTAAGTGGTTCTGAATTACTTTCATATATAGTAATATCTCCATTTATCTTTAATGCAGATACAAATCCAGATATACCTCCACCAACAATAGCTACTTTCATAGGTTATCTCCCTCTCTATTTTTTATAGAATTTCTTAATATAATTTTGAATATTTTGATTACTTCTTTCAATTGTATTTTCATCTTTATTAATAGATTTTTCTATTAATTCTTTACAAACAATTAAATAATCTTCTTTTGTATAACATCCTAAGTTAGAAGCTTCAACAATTATATTCTTTAATTTATATAATAAATTAATTCTAGATGTTGTAACAGCTCCAAATGTTTCCATATATTTAAGATTATTATCTAATCTCTTTTCTCTTTCTTCATCAGATATAAAATAATCTTCAGCAACATTTAATAAATCTTCAAATTTCTTTTGAGATTCTTTTTTACTAGTAGTTTGAATTTCAGTAATTAATCCTTCAATTCTATCTAATGCTTTTAAATCTAAATCATTAGTAGTAAAATCATCTGTTATTCTTTCTAATAAGCTAATTAATAAATATGTTTCATATGAATATGAATTAGTTTCAGATAATAATAATCTTTGATCTAATTCAGGATTCCTATTCTTAACAGGATTATAATCTTCAGGTACAAACATCATTTCACTTGTTTTTAATATTGTCCCAGCTCTTAAAATATTTTCATTTATATCTTTAATTGCTTTAGGTCTATGTGCATCTGCACCATACATAAATTTAACATTATATTTTATTAATTCATTAAAGAATGACGGATGAGTAAATGAATGTTCACCATCTCTATAATTATCATGTTCTACTCTAGTAATACTATCTAGATTTATTTCTAATGGTATATCTAATTCTTCACATTTTCTACCTATCATATCAGCTGCTTTACTAGCATTTTCCATGAATAATGAATAGTTTTCAAATGAAGTACAAGTATCACGATAAACCATGAAATAATCAGGATGAGCTACTATATCAAATATACCTGAATCTAAAGCATTAATAATACTTCTTGCATATATTAATGGATATTCAGGATTATCATTAGGATCAACCTTTTCACCATCTATAATAACTTCATGTTGACCTAATATCATATAATCAACTTGTTTTCTTAAATTAATTAAATGTAATTTTAATGCTTCTGAATATTGAGCTTCAAATCCTACAAATACATCTATTTCAGGATAATCTCTATTTAATCTTCTTATACTATTAATATATTCAGTAACTTGATCATTACTTAATCTTTCATTTATTTCATCATATTCTACTTTAGGACTTGGAGCATGTTCAGTAAAACCAAATGAAGTCATACCTTTTTTTATTGCTGCTAATACATAATCTTCATCTTTAGAAGATGATATAAGTCCACATCTATTAGTATGAGTATGGAAATTAAATTTTTGTAATGCTTTTCCATTTATTACATTTAAGTTAGCCATTAATGAATCTCTTTTAGTATTAAATTCCATATCAAAGTAACCACCATGTAAGTTAGCTACTAATTTATCTTTATATTTAATTTTATTTTCATTAGTTCTACTTAAGTTATGATCCATATCATCAGTTTTACTCCATATAGTAAAACTATCTATAATATCTTCATATTTAGATAATACTTGATATAATTCATTCATTTTAGCTTGTCTTATTTCTTCTAATTGAATTGGAACTAAATACTTTTCTGAAGGATTAACATACATATCAAATTCAGTAATATTAATATGCATATTTCTTTCTTTTAATTTTTCTAATAATTTATCAATTTTAGATATATCAGTAGAAGCATCTATATGTAATTGTTCTCCAATACCATCTATTAATTTCACCTTATGTAATATTTCATATTTATGTATTCTATCTAAGATAGACATAAATGCATCATATTTTTTATCTTCAAACAAATATACTTCATTATAAATAAAGTTAGTATATGGTAATATTCTTTTTGCATCACATAATATATCTAATACATCTTCTAATGAAAGATAATTTAACCATCCACCTGCAAAATTATCAGAGCTATCTTTATAAGATCCTCTTATATCATATTCATTTCCTACTTTACTTATAGTTCTATTTAATAATTCATTTAAAGCATCTATAGATTCAATTGTATCTTCATATCCATTTTCTTTTATATATGTACATAAATCTACTACATATTTTCTTAAATATTCTTTAATTTCTTCTTTAGATTTATTTTTATATCTATCTGGGAAATCCATATAAAAGAATATAGAATTTAATCTAACTCTCTTATTAAACTTCTTAGCAAGTTCTAATGCTCTAGTAAAGTTTTCATAGTTATATGAACCATTTAACATAGTAACAGCATTATATTTAATAATATCATCTAAAGTAAATGTATCAAATTTACTTAAAGCATCATACATACTTGTATAAACACTCCAAGAACTTTCTTTAACTCCAGATTTAGATACTATTCTTGCATTAAATATTTCAAATATTTTATTAGCAACATCAGTATTAAACATTTGATATACTTGTTCAACCATATCATCAATATTAGATCCTGATTGTATTATTTGTACTAATTCTTTAACTTCTTCTTCAGTTAAAATATTCTTTTTTAATAATAAATTAATCTTAGCTTTTGTTTTAAGATTCTTATTAATAAAACATTCATATTTATTTAATAAAGAATCTATATATGATTCATATACAAATCTTTTAGCTTCATCTAAAGATACATATGTACTTATATATGATTCATCTATATCTAAAATAGTTATACTTTTAGCAAGTTCAATTAATTCTTCATATGAATTACATGCAATTATAGATAATATATCTATATCTTGATGATTCAATGTAATTCCTTTTAATTTAAAATCTATATCTAATAAATCTTTATTATCTTGATTTTCTTCTACACTTAAAGCTATTTTATATTTTTCTTTATACTTTTTAAATCTATCATATACTTTTTTTCTAAAGTCATCTAAAGATAAATCTGATTTAGTATATAGATTATACCAATTTCTAATTTCAGTTTCACTTATAAATATATTTAAATCTCTCATTTTATTTCTAAAATCATTTAAGATTCTAAGAGCGTCTCCACTTTGTTGAGCCATATAAGTTCACCTACTTTCTATCTAATTGTTTTAAAACGTTTTTATATACCTTCTTTATATTATTATATGTTAATTTATCTAATACTTTATCTTTATCTATCCACTCACAAGATATTATCTCATTTTCTTGATTCTTTAATTTAAATGAAGTAGCTTTAGCTATAAAGAATACTACTTCTTTTTTAATATTACCATTTATTTTATAATTTATTTTATATTTCTTTTTACTAATTATTTCTATATCTATATTAGTTTCTTCTTTTACTTCTCTTATAGCAGTTTCTTCTTCAGTTTCATTTCCTTCTACATGTCCTTTAGGAAAAGAAAAAAATCCTTGAAACTGTTCAATTATTAATACTGAGTTATCATTAAAAACAATAGCTCCACATGATTTTTCTTTCATACTTCACCACACTAACATTATAACATAAAAAAAGCAGGTTTTAACCTGCTATTTTATCTGAAAATAATTTTAATGCATTTTCAAATTCATTTTCATCAGTAATACTTACTAATTCTTCTCCTTCATCCTTCATAATTAAGAAATCATTAGGATTATCTAGATCAATTAAATATGCATATCCATTTATTACTTCAACAATTGTATAATCAATATCATCTATTCTAACAACAGCTACATCCATATTACTTTGTTACTCCTTTTTCTTCTACTTTTTCTTGATAATATCTATCTTTTTTAGCTTCAATTCTTTCAGCTAAAGTAGAATGTTCAGGTTGTAAATGTAAGATTTTACTTAAAGCTACATCTATTTGAGCATCATTATAACCTGCATTATAGCAAGTTGTTCTAATATCTTCTATAGCATCATCAAAATCAACATATTGAGTTCCATGGTTAAATACCCAACCATTTTCATAGTTATTCCAACCATATCCTTCATCAACCATAATTGAATATACATCATTAGCTAGTTCTTCTCCACCCATAAATGATGGTTTAACACATCCAACACATGCCATTAAAACTGTACCAGCAATAAATCCATATAATCTATTTCTTTTTAATTTTTGTTGATGTTTTTGATTTAATCTTCTTTTTTCTATTTCTGCTTTTCTAACTCTTTTTTCTTTAGCATTATGAATTTCCATTGCTGCTAAATATTGTTCGAAGTTATGAGATATAAATTCATCATCAGCATTATCTAAAATATAATCTGCATCTTGAATAATATCATTTCCAGTTTCATAGTTATAATATTTTTGTTCCATACTCGAACCTCCTATTATTACATTAATTATAACATATATATTATTAAAATAAATAAAAAGATTAAGTAGTTTACTTAATCTTTTCTATTAAAATGAAGAACCACAGTTTGGACAAACTGTTTCATTTTCTTTTACTTCAAAGCCACATTTAGAGCAAACATATTTATCATTTACTTTATTTTTCTTAGCACCTTTTCTAATTAACTTTAATAATAATCTAAATAAACACCATAAACCAGTATAAATAATATCAACTAAACATATACCAGCAGCTACTCCTAATATAGAGTGTTGGATTAAATATCCTAAAATAGGACCTAATATAAAAGATACAAAATTAGGTTTTCTAAAGAATGGTAAAAATAATAAAATTATATCTACACCTATAACAATACCAGCACATAAATAAGTCATAACTGGAATATTAAATATATAACCTAATAAACCACATACTGATATAATTAACATAATTAAATCAAACATATTTATCACCTAGTTTTATTATAACATAAAAAAACTCTAGTTTAATCTAGAGTCTTTATAAGTTTTATTATATTTTTCTTTAAATAAATTAAATAATTTATTACATTTTTCTTTATTCATATCATTCATATTTTCATATGGATATTCAATACCTAATGTAATATATTTTTCTCTACCTAATCTATGATAAGGTAAGAATTCAATATTTTCTATATTAGATATAGTAAATTTATCTAAATAATTTACTAAAGAATCTATATAAGCTTCTGTATCCATTAAACCTGGAACAACAACTTGTCTAATCCATAACTTAGTATTATGTTTCTTTAAAGCTTCAATAAATCTTTCAGATCTATCTTGTTCTAAACCTGTTAATACTTTATAAGCTTTAGGATCAGTATGTTTAATATCTAATATTACTAAATCAATATAAGGTAATATTTCATCATAATCATCTAAACCTACACCAGCAGTATCTAAAGCAACATTAATACCTTTTTTATGTAATTCTTTTGCACATTCTATTATAAACTTACTATGTAAAAGTGGTTCACCCCCTGAAAAAGTAACACCACCATTATCTTTAAAGTAAGGTTTACATCTTACTGCTCTATCTACTACTTCATCAACAGTAATATTTTCATCACCCTTAGTCCACATCTCTGGATTATGGCAATATTTGCATCTAAGCATACAACCATTTAAGAAGAATACACATCTTATACCTGGACCATCTACTAGTCCAAATGTTTCAACACTAGCTAAAGATGCTTTCATTACATACTCTCATGGAATGTACGAGAAATAACTTCCTCTTGTTGTTTTCTAGTTAATCTATTAAATCTAACTGAGTAACCAGATACTCTAATTGTTAGTAATGGATATTTATCAGGATTTTCCATTGCATCAATTAATGTTTCTCTTGTTAAAACATTAACATTTAAATGATGAGCACCTTGTGAGAAATATCCACTCATAAGATTTACTAAATTAGTCTTTTGATCTTCTAAATCAGATCCTAAAGCACTAGGAACGATTGAGAATGTATTACTAATACCATCTTTACAACAATGTTCATATGGTAACTTAGCAACTGAGTTTAATGATGCAATAGCACCAGATGCATCTCTTCCATGCATTGGGTTAGCTCCAGGAGCAAATGCAACACCAGCTTTTCTACCATCTGGAGTAGCACCAGTCTTAGAACCATATACAACATTAGAAGTAATTGTAAGAACTGACATTGTTGGTTCAGCATTTCTATAAGGAGTATGTTTAGCTAATTCAGAATAGAATTTATTTAATAATTCAACTGCTATTTCATCTACTCTATCATCATCATTTCCATATTTAGGGAAATCTCCACTTATTTCAAAATCTTCTGTAATACCATCTTTATTTCTAATAGGTCTTACTTTAGCATATTTAATAGCTGATAATGAATCAACTGCAACAGATAAACCTGCTACACCATAAGCCATATATCTATGTACATCTGTATTATGTAATGCCATTTGAATTGATTCATATGCATATTTATCATGCATGTAATGAATAATATTCATTGCATTAGCATATATACCAGCAACTTTTTCAAGTACTTCAAAATATGCTTTCTTAACTTTATCATAATCTAATACTTCATCATTCATTGGTTTAATATTTGGAAGTACTAAATCACCTTTCATTTCATCTTTACCTTCATTTAATGCAAGTAATAATGATTTAGCTAAATTACATCTAGCTCCAAAGAATTGCATATCAACTCCAACTCTCATTGCTGAAACACAACAAGCAATAGCATAATCATCGCCATAAATTGGTCTCATTAAATCATCATTTTCATATTGAATTGCATCTGTTTGAATAGACATTTTAGCACAATATCTCTTCCAATTTTCAGGTAACATTTCAGCCCATAAAACTGTTAAGTTTGGTTCTGGTGCTGGATCTAAGTTAGTTAATGTATGTAACATTCTATAACTTGTTTTAGTAACCATTGAATTACCTTCAGTAGTAACACCACCTAATGAACAAGTAACCCAAGTTGGATCTCCTGAGAATAATTCATCATATTCAGGAGTTCTTAAATGTCTTATAATTCTTAATTTAATAATAAAATTATCAATTAATTCTTGTGCAGCTTTTTCTGTTAAAGTTCCATCTTCAATATCTCTCTTAATATAAATATCTAAGAAAGCATCTACTCTACCTAAAGATTCAGCAGCACCATTGTTTTCTTTAACACCTGCTAAATATCCAAAGTAAGTCCATTGAATAGCTTCTTGAGCATTTTTAGCTGGTTTAGAAATATCAAATCCATATGATGCTCCCATTTTCTTAATTTCTTCAAGAGCTCTAATTTGCATATTTAATTCTTCTCTTGTTCTAATTAAATCTTCAGTCATTGGACCATCATATTTAACTAAATCTTTTTTCTTTTCTTCGATTAAGAAATCAACACCATATAATGCTATTCTTCTATAATCTCCAATTATTCTACCTCTTCCATATGCATCAGGAAGACCAGTTAATAAACCAACATGTCTTGCTTTTCTAATATCATCATCATAAGCATCAAATACACCTTGATTATGTGTTTTTCTAAACTCATTAAAATATTTATCAACTGTTGGATCTAATTTATATCCATATGCATCTAATTCTTGATATACCATACGAATGCCGCCGTATGGATTAACAATTCTTTTTAATGGTGCATCAGTTTGTAATCCTACAATTACATCATCGTCTTCATTTATATATCCTGGATCAAATGAATTGATTCCTGACATATGAACTGTATCAATATCTAATACATGTTTCTTTAATTCTTCTTTTAATAATTCTTCGCATCTACCCCATACACTTTTAGTCTTTTCTGTAGGTTCAGCTAAGAACGATTCATCTCCATCATAAGGTGTATAATTAGCTTTAATAAAGTCACTAACATTTACCTCTTCTTGCCACTTTCCACTTTTAAAGTTTTTCCATTCTTTCATATCTTTCATACTATCCTACCTCCAAGTATAAATATACCACTTAACAAAATAATAAAATGTTGCCGTTGCAACATTTTACATTTTTATCTAATTTTTATAATTTAATTCCAAAAAGATGTTAAATTACCATCTTTTTTATAGTAATTATCCATTAAAATAAAGAATTTAAAATTACTGTCAAGTAATTCTTTTTTTGTATAAACAAGCATATGCATATCATAATCTAATGCTTCTGAAATATAGTATTTATCATCTTTCATACCAATAAGCATAGCTACATGTCCTTTAAGTCCAACTAAGTCTCCTATTTTAACTTTATTAAATACATCTTCATCTGTAAAATATACTTTTTCTCCTAATTCAAATAAATCAGATGCTCCATAATCTTGTATATCATATCCAGCATTTAACATAGCCCATGTAACAAATCCTGAACAATCTAATCCATTATCTTGATTTGCTTTTCTTGTTTCTTCATACATAGGACATCCCCATATTTGAGGTCCTGATCTTTTATATTTAATATCTTTATAATCATTCTTACTTAAATATAATCCTTTATGTAAATATCTTCCTTCTCCATCACATAAATCAAATTGTTCATTATTGGTCATTCTTCCATTTTCATAAAAATAATTTAATCTATATTTAAATTCTAGATTTAAAAATCTTTCTGCAGCAACAACTCCTGCTCTAGTTTTATAACCATAGAATTCTATTTGATTAGCTAATATATCTTCTAATAGTTTTTCATCTTCTTCGTTATATTGTCCACATTTTAATCTATCTTTTTTATCTATATTATAATCACTTATAATATCAGTAACTATTATTTCTAATTCATCATATTTATCATCTTTAATAACTTTAATCTTACTATTACCAACTTTAATAGCCTTAATAGTATTATTATCTAAAGATAATATATTTTTATCTTCTATTTCTATTTTAGAAGAATCAAAAGTCATAGAACTATCTAATGCCATATAATATTTATCTGTATTAAATATTTCTTCATGTTTTAAAGTTATGTTTTCTACATTTTTTACAATATGACTAACTGTTGTTTTATTATTAAATATGCATATTAAAATAACAATACCTATAAATAGATAAAGAAATCTCTTAACACTTTTTTTAAGTCTTCTTTTTCTTTTAGCCATATATATTACCCTCTTATATAATTATAGCAAATAAAAACTCCAATTAGTGTTTAATTGGAGTAATATTTTCATTTTCTTTACTTAAAGTCTTATTTTTAGAAACATGATTCTTCATTACTATAGGTAATAATTCTTTAATATATGCAGGTCTATTAACTCTTAATAGTTTATCACCATAATTTTTAACTTCAGGAACAGTAACACCTAAACATAATTCTAACCATTCAGCTACTATATGTCTATGGCAAAAATATTCACTGTCTTCATAACACAAAAGTATTTTACCATCTAATTCATTATATACTTCTAATGGTTCTAATTTAGATAATACAGTTTCATAATACTTTTCCATATAAAACATGACTGAATCATGGAAATCTATATTTTTACTTAATTCTTCCCATTCTTTCCACCAAGAATATTTAGGAGCTAATTTTAAATAAGCATTACCTTTATAATCTACTGATTTACCTCTATCACCTGATATACTTATACCATTTTGATGATTCATAAATTCATTATAACTTCCAGTACATATCATTCTAACGCCTTCTTTTGTCCTTCATTATATAAAGTATTTAAATCAACTCTATCTTCTAAAGGTGATTTATTATTTAATTTTTCTAATAATGTCATATTTACATATAACATATTATATAAAGGTTTAACTTCCTTTAAGTCATTTGATAATTCTTTTATAACCATATAATCAGCATAAGCTAAATCTTCATATTCTTTACGGCTTTTATCAGACAAATCTTCTCTTTCTAATATTTTTAAAGTTCTATTCATATCTCTATTATAAAAACAAAAGATAGCATCAAGAGGACCAGTAGATTTTATAATACCTTGATCCATTCCCGATAGCATATCTTCATGATATTTAATAAAATTTCTAATAAGAATAACATCTTCTTTATGTTCTAATAAAAATGCATATAATTTATTTACTTTAGCTTTATAATATTTTCTAAAGATGTCTAACATATATAATCACCTATATCTTAGGATTGTGTTGTTTTAATAATTTCTTTTCATTTTTCTTAGCTCTTTTAGATCCAGGAATAATCATAGAGATAGATCCTTCCTTAAACCATACTAAATCTCTTAAAGAAAGTATTTTAAAATCTAATTCATCACATAATTGAACTACATCTTGTTTCTTTTCTCTTTCTTTTAAAGATAATTTATTAAAACTTACAGCCAATTCTTGTTTTTTATCTTGTAAAAGATAAGCTTTCTCATATATATCATGAACACTTAATTGTTTATATTCATCATAGTCAATTAAATATTCTAAACTATTAACATATTCAATAGTAGCTGGATCAGTAAACATTTTAAATGTATATGGAGTATCATCAAGACCTCTTGTAGTCTTTACTCTTAACTTACCATTAAAATCTTGTTTAACTGAATCAGGTATACCTAATTCATGTTGGAATATAAAAATAATATCACTTATTTGTAAATATAACTTATCTTTATTATCTTTAATCAATAATTTCATATAAACCACTTCTCGAATATATTATAGC
The DNA here is from genome assembly GCA_946615975.1 of uncultured Caryophanales bacterium. Taxonomy (GTDB): domain Bacteria; phylum Bacillota_I; class Bacilli_A; order RF39; family UBA660; genus UBA6985. The sequence goes on along the minus strand of CAMOID010000004.1, from coordinate 4,168 downwards.
ACATATATGTCAAATTATGTCAAATTTACATGCTATTTATTGTATTTCAATAAAAAAAGAGATAATAACTATCTCTTTAAAAATGTCCTCCACCGGAAGAATGTCCTCCACCTGATGATCCACCTGATGAATGATGTCCACCTCCACCACCACCAGATGATGAAGACACTGTATAACTTGATGTATGTGATCTAAGAAATACATCACTCTTTTCAGTTAAGTTAAGAGAATCTTTAACAAAATATTCTCTTGCAGCTAATGCTTTCTTAACCATTTTATGTTTTCCTAATCCTATACCCATATATATAAGACCTACAATTAATCCAATAAATGTATATAATCCCCATATTGGATACCATTTTCTATGAATCCAACCAAAATCATCTACATAATATCCTTTTAATTCTCCCCAATTTGTACAATCTCTATAATAATTTAATGTATAATCAACAGCACCTTTATAATTATTTACTAAGAAATAACTTTTAACTCCAGATATCAATGAATCATATCTAGAGTCATATAAATACATTTGAGCATCTCCAAATGTCATAATTCTAACATATGGATCTAACGCATATGAATTTCTAAAAATAGCAATACCATCATAATTATTATCTTTATCATTAAAACTATTATAATCATAGAAATCAGCTATAAAATCTTCATTATCTTTATCATTAGTATAAGGTAAATTATAACTTACAAAAATAGCTGGCATATTAAATTCTTTAGAAAATTCCATTAAAGATTCTTTAATATAAATTTCATCTTCTTCCGATAATACATCAGAGAAATCATATACATAATCATTAACATCTACACATGGTGTATTTAATGCACGATTAATTCTATAATCTGTATTAAATTCCCATTTTTTTGTAACACCATAGTTGTTAGATGTATCTCTTTTACATAAATTAGTATAACCTGAATTATCTTCTAACTTAGCACCTGTTTTATTAGCGTATGTAGTAGATAAAACATAATTAATTTTTTTAGTAGTTGTAGTAGTTGTTGTTGCATTAACTGGTAAAACAATTACTAATGTTAGGATAATAATTAATCTAAATATCTTCTTCATCTTAATTACCTCCTATAAAAAAGAATATAATTGAAAGTAATAAAACTATTACAAATGCTATAGCAAAAGCAATAAATGTTTTTAATACTACTTTTAATGGAGAAATTGGAACATTACCAACAAATTCTCCTGTTTGTCCATTCATAGCAAATGTATAGAATTTACCATTATATTTAACATTAACCATATATACAGGTAATAAAACATATTCACATACATCAGTTCTAGGAAAATAATCTCTACTAGTAACTAACTTAGAAGAATATCCAGTACAAGTACTTAAGAATTCTTGATCAGCTGTAGCTTTAGATCTATCACTTGCATCTTTAAATGATCTTGTTTTATCTATATCATATTTTTCAGCAATAAATCCTGATAAATATGCATGATTATATTCTTTTAATTCACTGTAATCAAATGGTTCAATAGTATTCATTAATGCATCATCAAATCTTGATGATCCATCTACTGGAATTCTATTAAATTGCATTGTACCTTTACGTGTTAAATCATAATAATCTGTCTTAGTATAATGTGTATTACCAGATGACCAAGATGTAGATCTTGTAGCACTTACTTTAACAGAACCACTTAAGAAAATACTATATAACCAGAAAGGAATATATACTCCTCTTATCTTTTCTATATTAGCAGTACTTTTAAATGATTTAGGAACAAAAGGTTTACCTTTTGTAACATTATTAAAAGCTTCTCTTGCATCTTGTTCAGTCTTCTTAAAAGGAATTATATAATCAGGTTTAAATTTACCTGCTAATTTATTTTTTAATATAGCTGTATTACCACAATAAATACAGAATGTTGCACTTGTTAATTCATCAGCAATTATTTCAGCACCACAATCTGGACAATTATATTGTACATATGTAGTATCATCATCTTCTACTACATCAGTATCATCATTTTTCTTTGCAGTAGCAGCATTATTGATTCTTTTTTGTAATTCTTCTAAAGTAAATTCAGAATCACAATAATCACATTTCCATTTTTGTAATTTAATATCAAAATTTAATTTAGCATTACAATTAGGACATTTGTGATCAATAGAAGTTGATCTAACACTCTTTTTAGGTGTTTCTTCTTTTACTTCTTCAACTACAGGGGTTTCTTCAATTTTTTTATTATTTTTACTCTTCTTCGCCATCCTATAATCACCTTAAGAAAATTATAGCATAAAAAAGTTTAGTAAACTATTACTAAACTATTTTTTTCTTAATATAATTTCATCATGAGTATCTTCAATAGAAAAATCTTGATTTTCATTTAAAATAGAATATTCTTCGATAGTTAATTTTTTATTTTTAACATCACTATTATCAATTATTTTCTTTTCTATTGGATTTAATAAATCTGCATCAACTTGAGAATGTAAACATCTACTTAATGATGGAGACATTGCTAAATCATAATAGCATGCATATTTTAACATATCGCCATCAAGAACATAAGATACGAATTCAGATGGAGTTGTTTGATGATTTGTCTTAGTTTCCCATGAATTAACATTTAATCCTAATGCACTAATATTTAATTCTCTTAAAATACCAACATCAGCACTATATGGTTCATTATATCTAAAGATATGTGGTGTATTACGAACCATATCACTTGATATTACATTTTCAACTGATTTATATAAATCATTAGCATCTACACCTTCAGGTAATATTATTTCAGAATTACCAATAATCATTCTATGTAAATCTCCACTAAATGTTTTTGCTATATCAGTAGTTTTATCATTTAATCCAGCAACATTTTTACCTATTTTTTGAATTAAACTTAAAATGAAAGATTGTCTTCTTAATAAGTTTAATTTTAAACTAGTAATATTTTTATCAGTTTCTTTATCCTTTTCTCTTAAAATAGAAAACATAACTTTATCATTCTTTTGAGTTAATGTTACCATTTCACGTATTTTGTTTAATTCTTCTTCGATTTTAATATATTCAGTTCTTAAACCAAATAATACGTCTTTTACTTCATATTTTTCCATGTTTTGTCTCCCCTTAACACAATGTTCGTTTATTATATAACAATTAATTCTATTTGTAAAACTATTTTAAACGTTTTTCTTTTACTAAAGGATTAAGTGTTTTATTCTTAATATCAGGTTGTTTAATTATAGGTGCTTCTTTAATAGTTTTAAACTCATCATATAGTTTTTCTAATTCAACATCTAAATGATTATTATCTTCTAATATATCTATTATATCTTTTTCTCTTAATTTAAATAAATCATCATATGTAACAAGATTTAATAATATTAATTTCTTAATAATTTTAGATACTAATAACATCATATAAGTATCTGAATTAGTATGAGTTAATCTATTTATATCATCATTTATATTATAAATAATATCTGCAGCTTCTTTATCGTTAAATGATATTTCATATATACCATTTTCATTTGGTGTTAATCTAACACTTTGTAATACTTTTAAAGCATCTTCATATGTTAATTTTTGACACCAAGCCATTCCTACTCCTATACAATTATCTAAACGATCTGCACACATATAAGGTCTAGGCAAATCAACTACTGAATATTGTTTGAAATTAACAACATCTTCAATACTAACATTATCTAATTTTAAATATCTTTTTAAATCATCACATGAGAATAATACTTCATCAGTTTTTTCTTCAGTAGATTCTTGTTTAACATAATCACCATTCATATAATCAACACAGTGTGAAAATACTGGTGAAGATGCATCATGGAATAATGCTCCTAAAGTAGCATTTTTATCATGAGTTAATGCCCATGTTATAAGTGCTACATTTAAACTATGCTCATATCTAGATATTGAAAAAGCAAAATTGTATATATCATGAGAAGCATATTCCATTCCACATAATAAAGATATATCATTTAATCTATCTAAGATATCTAAATCTAAATATTTTTTTAACCATTCTGGTGGAGTACCTAATAATAATTTATATCTATCGTAGTCTTCTCTAGTTGCCATATTATCCTCCAAAAGTAAATTTATGTTTTCTATTATACAACATATAAATAAAAAAATCTTCTAAAAAAGAAGATTTATTTTATATTTT
>CAMOID010000003.1 GCA_946615975.1 uncultured Caryophanales bacterium | reverse complement strand
TACATTAAATTATAACATAAAAAAGAGAATAATTATTTATTCTCTTTGCATACTTCATCTAAAGCTTTAAATAGTTCTTTTACTTCTTCTAAAGTTTTTAATCTGGCACCACTTGCAAATTTGTGCCCTCCACCATTAAACTTTTCAGCTACTTCATTAATGCATGTTCCTCTACTTCTTATATTAATCTTAAAAATATTGTTTCTTTCATCCCAAGAAGCAAAAGCCCATACTTTCAATTCTTTAATAAAATTAAAATCATTTACCATATTAGATGCTGTTGCTGAATCAACATTAAATAATTTAAATATTTTATTATCTAATATTATAGAACCAAATCCATTTTCAGTTATATCTATATTATTAATAATATATGATTCAAATTTTCTTTCATCTATTGGTCTTTCATATAAGTTATTATATAAAGGCATTAAATCAAATTTATAATCCGCTAATAACTTAGAAACTAACAATAATGTTTTAGGAGTTGTATAAGATAATAAGAATCTATCTGAATCTGATACAATACCTAAAAATAAATTAGATGCTATTTCTTTATTTAATTTTAATTTATTCTCATATACAAATTCTGTTATTAATTGAGTAGCACTTGCTGCAGTTTCATCAACTAATTCTAAATCACATACTTTTTCATCACATGGATGATGATCTATTTTTATAGTATATGCAAATCCTTCTTTTTTCATGTAATCTACACGATCAAATTTAGGAACATCTACTATTATCATTAAAGTATTATTTGATAGTTCTGATGAAGATATCTTATCTAAGTTGCCGAAATATCTAAATCTAGAAACTTCATTTCCTACAGCATATACTTTCTTATTAGGAAAGTTTAATTTAATTAAATCTCTAAGAGCAATTTCAGATGAAATAGCATCTGGATCTGGACCAACATGTCTAGCGATTACTATTTCATCATACTCTTTAATTTTCTTTAAAATTTGTTTATGTATATTTTTGAACATACATATCACAACCTAACTATTCTTTATTATTTATTTACAATTTCATATGTATCTAATGCAATCATTAATTCTTCATTAGTTGGAACAACATATACTGGAATCTTTGAATCATCAGTTGAGATTTCTCTAAATTCTCCACGGAAATCATTCTTTTCAGCATCAATCTTAACACCTAAAGATTTAATAGCTTCTCCAATTTCCATTCTTGTATTCTTAGAGTTTTCTCCTACACCAGCTGTTAATACGATAACATCTGCTCCATTAAGTTCATTGTTGTACATAGCAATATAGTTAGCAATTCTTTGAACATACATTTTTTGAGCTAAAGCACATTTTTCATCTCCAGCTTTAATACCATCTTCAACATCTCTTGAATCTGATTTTCCACATACACCTTCATATCCTGAATGTTTATTTAATTGAGTCATAACTTCATCTAAAGTCATTCCTGCTTCATCCATCATATAAGGAACTATAGATGGATCAACATCACCAGGACGAGTTCCCATCATAATACCAGTCATTGGTGAGAATCCCATAGATGTATCAACTACTTTACCAGCGTTAATAGCACAAATAGATGCTCCTGATCCAATATGACATGAAATAACTTTTAAATCATCTCTACCAAATTTAGCAGTAATTTCTCTATTGATAAATTTGTGAGAAGTTCCATGGAAACCATATTTTCTTACTCCATATTTTTCATACCATTCATATGGTACTGGATATAAGTAGTTATAAGCTTCCATTGATTGATGGAATGATGTATCAAATACAGCAACCATTGGAGTTCCAGGGAATGCTTCTTTAGATGCTTCAATACAAGCAAGCATTGCTGGATTATGTAATGGAGCTAATTTAGTAAATTTCTTACATGCTTCAATTACTTCATCAGTAATTAATGTAGAATTCTTAAATTCTTCTCCACCATGAACTAATCTGTGTCCAACTGCATCAATTTCATCTAATGATGCAACTACATTTAATTCTACTAATTCTTTCTTAACACATTCAAGTGCTTCTAAGTGATTTGTTAAAACTACATCTCTATGTAATTTTTCTCCATTGATTTTAACGTCATAGAAAGATCCGTCTAAACCAATTCTTTGGAAGTAACCATTAACTAATTCTTTGTTTTCAGGTATTTCCATTACAGAAAACTTCATTGATGAAGATCCTGCGTTGATTGTTAAAATTTTCATTATTCCTTTTCACCTCGTATTTAATTATATCAAATAAAATATTAGTATTAAACAAAAAAGATGCAAAATTGCATCTTTTATGAACAAGCTAAATTTTTAATATCATCTGAATAAGTCTTACTTAAATCTAAAATATATGTATCATAGTTAGCTATCTTTTCTAATAATATATCCATAGATACTAAATTAGTACTAATAGTTGATTCTTCACCTGTATAAGTCATCATATCAACATTCATAGTTAATGTGAAATTATCAGTTTGTCCTTTACTTGTAGAACTTACACCTGTAACTTGAGCATCACTTATAGATTTAGCAAATTTAAATCTATCAGGATCAGCTTTATTAGTTTTATAAGTAATTACCATTCTACTTATATTTTTATTATTTTCGCCAACTATAAAATTATATGTAATATTTGCTTTTTGCGTATTATATGTACATTTTCTTAAATGTTCATCAGAGCCTAAGAATATTTGTCCTCCTGCTCCATCTTCAACTAATCTATCAACATTAGATAAACCATATATACCAATTAATATAAAAGCAACTATAACACTAACCCATACTATAACCAACTTTTTATTCATATATCTTCACCTATTATAATTATATTAAATATTACTTAATATTACAATATACTTGAATGTTCTTCACTTATCTTATTTTCTATCTTAATAACTGTTTCTTCTTCAATACATTTTTTAATCATATCTTGCCAGTTGAAGTTTTTTTCATATTCTTCACATAATTCTACTTCAGGATTAATAACTGGATGATCTGGAACAAAGATAGTACAACAATCTTCATATGGTTCAATTGAAATATCATATGTATTTATTTTTTCAGCTATATCAATAATATCTAATTTATCTAAACATGCAACAGGTCTAATAACAGGAAGTTTTACAACTCTACCTATAGCAGACATACTTGTTAATGTTTGAGAAGCAACTTGACCAATTGATTCTCCATTTACTAAACACTTACAATTATTTCTAATTGCAATTGTTTCACTTATTCTATACATCATTCTTCTCATGATAGTAATTAAATAATCTCTAGGACAATTCTTTAAAATATTTTCTTCTACTTCAGTAAAATTAATAACATGTAATTTAACATATCCAGAATAATCAGCTAATTTTTTAGCTAAATTAATAACTTTATTTTTAGCAGCTTCTGAAGTATGAGGAGGTGCATCAAAATAAATTGCTTCTAATCTAACTCCTCTTTTTAAAGCCATATATCCTGCTACTGGTGAATCAATACCACCTGATAACATTAATAAACCCTTACCTAAAGTACCAACTGGATATCCACCTAATCCTTTTTCTTTTTCAAAGTAAATAAATGCAGCATCAAATCTTATTTCAACATTTATTAATACTTCAGGATTATGAACATCTACTTTTACTCCATCTTTATTCTTTAAAACTACTCCACCTAATTTTCTAGATATTTCCATACTATCCATAGGATAGTTTTTATTACTTCTTTTTGTTTCAACTTTAAAAGTATCAAATTGTTTATCTTCTATTAAAGTTAATAATGATGAAGCAATATTATCAAAGTTAGTATTATCTAATTTATAAGCTATATTAATTTCATGAATACCAAATGTATTTTTTACTTTATCTTTAATAATTTCTAAATCATCATCTGATTCAATAAACATTCTACCCTTATCATAAGAAATATCACATTTATAATTAGATAATGTTTCTTCTAAATTATTCTTTAATGTTTTAATGAAGAAATTAATATTATCTTTCTTAGTAGTTAATTCTCCATATTTTATAATTATAAGCTTCTTCATGCTTATCACCTCGGCTTTAATATATTATCAAATAAAAAAGGTATTTTAAAGTACCTTTTTATTTTTTTGGACTAAATGAAATAGTCTTGCTTACTATAGATTTAGCAGCTTCTACTCCAAATGGTTTTTGTAACATATCAATAATATTATAATTTTCTGTTACATTTGCAATTGCATTTGAATCTTCTTCACCAGATATAATACTAACTGGTATATCTTTAAATAAATTATTTTGTTTAAAATAATCTAAAGCATAATAACCATCTGTACCTGGCATTTGTAAGTCAAAGAAACATCCAACTAATTGTTTATCTTTATATTTCTTAACTAAGTCAATTGCTTCTTTACCATTAGTAGCAACAAAAACATTATAATCTTGATCAAATATTTTATTAAAGAATTTTGTAATTACAGGCGAATCATCAGCAATAATTAGAATATCACGATCATCTAATTCAACTGTATCCTCTTCTTCATTCTTTTCTTCTTCTTCAACTTCTACATTTGTTACAAATACTACTTTATATTCTCCATCATTTGTAACTGTATATAATTTATTATTTATTACCCTTTTTCCTTCTTTTGTTAGTATATCTTTATTAACATATTTTTCAATTTCATTGAAATCAAATTTCTTACTTACATTAATTTCATTTCCATTATATTTAACATTATAGAATTCATTTTTACTTTCTGAAACAATATAAATATCATCTACTAAACTAGAAACATATACAGGTAATTTTTCAACTACGGAACTAAAATCCATATCATTACACCTACATTCCTAAATATTGTTTTACTACTCCAATGATTCTATTAGCTTCAGCTAATAATTCTCTTATATGTTGATCAGCAAATGCTTTATTATTTTCTTTTCCAGCCATTTCATGATCATATGACATTTGAGCTAATTGAGTAAATCCTAAATACTTAGAATCACTTTTCATAGCGTGTGCAAGTATACCATAATTTTCCATATCCCCTGAATTGTAATATTGAATAAGATTTGGTAGCCTTGTTTCAGATTCTGTTAAGAAATCTTTTAATGTATCATTGTACATTTCCATATCGCCTAATAATTCTAATCCAGCATTTACATCTATACCAGCTGATGTCAATATATTAGTATCCATGTCATCATACTCCTATTCTTACTTATATTATAATATAAAAGTATATATTTAAATTAAAAAAGAACCTTTTAAAGGTTCTACTTTACACTATTACACCATTCATAATCTGCATCTATTTTTTCAATAAATTTAGCATTTTCTTCAAAAGGTTTTCTAATAGCTTTTATCTTATATGCTTTACCACTTTCACATATATCATAATAATAGATTATTCCTTCATTAGTGAAACTCATTTCTCTTGAATATAAAGAACTAAATTCATCTTTATTAAGATTTGAATCAACCACTAATGCATAATCATAGTCATATGATAATTCATCTGTTGATATAGTATTATATAAAGTTATATATCCCATATAATGTATTAATTGTAAGTTAACTATACTATTACCTAAATCTCTATTATAGACAATAGCTTTATTATCTTTAACTATTGTTAAATAATAATAACTATTTGAATAATTTTTATTAACAAAATAATAATAGTCTATTCCACCAAAGTTAATTCTTAAATTACAACTCTCATGACATATATCATATAATCTAGTACTATTTTCATTTACTTCTATATCTATTAAATTACCAAATTTAGAAGTATCTACTTCTAAATGATTATCTACTTCTTTAACTACATCAAAATAATTTCTATTTCTATTAAATTCTTTAATACTTTCATGATTAAGATGATTAATTCTAATTACCCCAATACATATAAAACTTAAAGAAATAACTATTACCAATAATATTAATATAGCTAATCTTTTTAAGATATTTTCACTTACTTGTTTTTTTCTTCTTTTCATGATTAAACCTTAAGAATTATTCTTCTTCAATTTTATAATCAGATAATTCTCCATTTTCATTTAATATTTTATTAACAGCTTCAGTAGCGTTTTCTAATTTTTCATTACAAAGTTTAACTATTTTCATAGCTTCAGTGTATTTTTTGATTGATTCTTCTAAATCAGAATTACCACTTTCTAAATCTTTAACTATTTCATCTAATTCATTCATTAATTCTTCGAATTTCTTTTCTTCAGTTTTAGCCATTTTATTTCACTCCTTCAACGATAGCGTCTATTTCACCATCAATTATTTTAATATTTAATTTATCTTTTTCTTTAACATCCTTGATTGATTTTAAAGGTTTGTCATTTACTTTAGTAACTGAATAACCTTTCTTTAATACATTTAATGGATTTAATAATTCTAGTTTATTTATTACTAATTCCATTGAATTATTATATTTAATTAACATATCTTCAGGATGTAATAATACTCTTTTAGTTTTTATACTATCAAATCTATTTTTTGATACATCTAACTTATGTAATAAATTAGTATTTAATCTATTAACTAATTCATCTAATTTTTGTTCTCTTATTTCAAAAGTAGCAAGTGGATTAGATAAAACATAACTAGTACTTAATTTCTTTAACATATCTTTTAAATATGAAATACTTCCAGTTATATTATTATTTAATCTTATCTTGTATTGACTAATTGTATTTAATAAATCAGCTAAGTTAGGTACAGCCATTTCAGCAGCTCCTGTAGGAGTTGGTGCTCTTAAATCAGCAACAAAGTCAGCAATAGTAAAATCTATTTCATGACCTACAGCAGATATAACAGGTACTCTTGAATTATAAATTGCTCTTGCAACTATTTCTTCATTGAATGCCCATAGATCTTCAATTGATCCTCCACCTCTTCCAACAATAAGTGTATCTAAATTATATTTAGGATCATTTGCTTCTTCTATTTGTTTAACAATACTTTCTTTAGCTAAATCTCCTTGAACTAAAGCTGGGAATAAAATTGTTTCACATAAAGGATATCTTCTTTTAATAGTACTTAAAATATCTTTTATAGCAGCTTTATTAGGAGCAGTTACTATACCAATTCTTTCAGGATATTTAGGTATAGGTCTTTTATGTGATTCATCAAATAAACCTTCAGCTTGTAATTTCTTTTTTAATTCTTCAAGTTTCTTTAATAAATCTCCATTTCCTGCAAGAGTCATCTTTTCTGCATATACTTGATATCCACCATTAGCTTCATAGACTGTTATTCTACCATCTATTAAAACTTCATCACCATCTTTAGGAACAAATTCAAGTTTAGCAGCAGCAGTTGAAAACATTACTACATTTATTCTTGATGTTTCATCCTTCAATGTGAAGTATAAATGTCCTCTTGTAGCTCCACGGTAATTACTTATTTCACCCTTAATATGAACATCGCGAAGTGCATCAATTTCATCAAGATAATTCTTAATAGCTTTGTTATACTGAGTTACTGAATAATACTTTACTTCTTCTTCAGTCATATAATTACCTCCTTTTATAATTATAGCATATTATCTAGGTAAATATATAACATCATTTTTAATCTTTATTTCTAATGCTGATGGATTTTTGGATAATCCAGGCATCGTAATAATATCACCTAAATATATAACTATAAATTTAGAACCATTGTTTACTTTTATATCTCTTATGGTTACTTCATAGTCCTTTGGATATCCTAACTTTTTAGGATCATCCGAAATACTATATTGTGTTTTAGCAACACATATTGGATATTTATATTTATTAAATTCTTTTATTTTTTCTTTCACTTCATCTGATGCATTATATTTAATGCAGCCAATATTAGAAAGATATTTAGAAATCTTATCTTCTAAATTATCATTTAAATCATATAAATAATTAATCTTACTATTATCTTCAAATTCTAATATTTTATTAGCTAAGTCTATACCACCTTTAGATCCTTTTAAATATACTTCATTTATAGCAAATTTAATATTTTGTTTTTCAACATATTCTTTAACATATTTAATTTCATCTTTAGTGTCTTCTTCAAATTTATTAAGTGTAACAACAAGATTAATATTAAATGCTTTTAATATATCAATATGAGCTTGAAGATTACTTATACCTTTTTCTAAATTTCCATCTCCATTTAGTTTTAATGCTCTTATAGTTGTAATTAATACAGTTGCATATATTTCATCAAAATTATTTCTTGATAATATATCTAAAAACTTTGTTGCTCCTGCATCTGATCCAAATCCTGCTTCAGTGATAACATAGTCTGAAATTGATCTTGCGGTATTTAAAGATATAAGTGACGAACATCCATGTGCAATATTAGCAAATGGACCTCCATGAACTAGTACCAAATTATCTTCTAAAGATTTAACTGCATTAGGTTTTATAGCATCTAATAATAAAGCAATAACTGCTTCTACACATTTTAAATCTTTAACATATATTTCTTCATTTTTAGAATTATATCCTATTATAATATCACTTATTCTACTTCTTAAATCATCCATATCTTTAGCTAAGCAAAATACTCCCATAATTTCAGACGCAGCAGTTATATTAAAGATTTCTTCTCTTTCATATCGCTTATCTTTAATAGTAATATTTCTTAATGCACGATCATTCATATCTAAACATCTATTAAATACTACATTTTGTATATCTAATTCATTACCTTGATATATATGATTATCAATAAGTGCACATATCAAATTATTTGCTGAAGTAATAGCATGAAAATCACCAGTAAAATGTAAATTGATTTTATCTTCAGGTACTATTACAGCTTTACCTCCACCTGTAGCTCCACCTTTAACACCAAATACAGGTCCCATGGATGGTTCTCTTAAAGAAGCAATTGAGTTATACCCTAACTTTTTAAAAGCATCATTTAATCCTATTGCTACTGTGGTTTTTCCTTCACCATATTTAGTAGGATTTGTAGCTGTTACTAATATTATTTTACCTTTAGGTTTATTCATAATATCTACTTTAGCCATATCATTTCCATACATACTATAGTTTATTTTATATTGATCTAATATATTTTTTAATTCCATATATATCACCTCTTATTTATATAATAATAAAAAGTAGATATAAAATCTACTTTTTAAAATCATCTTCTAAAGTGAAATCTACATTTTCATTTATCCATTCTTTTCTAGGTTCAACTGAATCACCCATAAGAACAGATACTCTTCTTTCTGCTAATGCAGCATCATTTATATTAACTTTAATTAAATTACGTGTATCTGGTGCCATAGTTGTTACTCTTAAAGGTTCTGGATTCATTTCACCAAGACCTTTATATCTTTGTACTGTATAACTTGTTTTACCAGCAGTAATTTCTTTTAGTTCTTCATTAGTATAGCAATAATTATCTTTCTTACTATTTGGGAAATTAACCTTATATAAAGGAGGCATTGCTATATATAAATGTCCTTCTTCAATTAATGGTCTCATAAATCTATAGAAGAATGTTAATAATAAACATTGAATATGACATCCATCATCATCGGCATCGGTCATGATTATTACTTTATCATAGTTGATATCTTTACAATCAAAGTCAGCACCTACGCCTCCACCTATACAATGGATTAATGTATTTAATTCTTCATTTTTATATGCATCAGCTAAAGATGCTTTTTCAGTATTTAATACTTTACCTCTTAATGGAAGTACACCTTGGAATTTTCTATCTCTACCTTGTTTTGCAGATCCACCGGCAGATGTACCTTCGACTATGAATAATTCATTAATCTTTGAATTATGTCCTTGAGGTGGAGTTAACTTATCAGATAAAGATGCTTGTTCTTTTTTCTTTGTCTTTCCAAGTCTTGCTTCTTCTCTTGCTTTTCTTGCTGCTTCTCTTGCATATTTAGAATTACCCATCTTTGTAAGTATAGCAGTAGCTTCAGCTTTATTTTCATTTAAATAATATTTTAATGTATCATATACAATTTGTTCTGTAGCAGGTCTTGCTTCAGGAGTTCCTAACTTACCTTTTGTTTGTCCTTCAAATTGTAATAATTTTTCAGGTATTTTTAAGTTAATAACTGCAGTTAAACCTTCACGAACATCTGAACCATCAAAGTTTGTATCCTTAGCTTTTAAGATACCTTGTTCTTTTGCATAATCATTGAAGATTTTAGTAATACCTGTTTTAAAACCAACTTCATGAGATCCACCATCTGGTGTTTTAACATTGTTAACAAATGAAAGAATAGTTTCATTATATGAATCAGTATATTGTAATGCTATATCTACATCTATACCTTTTGATTCTCCATGAATTGGAACTATTTTATTTAAAGCAGTTTTATCTTCATTTAAATATTCAACAAATGAAATTAAACCATTGTCATAATGATAACTTACTTTTCTAATTTCTTCTCCTCTTCTATCTTCTACATCAATAGTGATGTTATCAAGAAGGAATGCACTTTCTTGCATTCTTTCACATATAGTTGAATAAGAGAATTCACAGTTTTTAAATATATTATAGTTAGGCATGAAAGTAACAACTGTACCAGTGTTTTTAGATGTACCAACTTGAGTAAGTGGTTTATCTACCTTTCCACCTTCTTTAAATTTAATTTCAGATATTTTACCATCTGTATATATTATTACGTCCATCCAATCAGATAAGGCATTAACTACTGATGCACCTACACCATGTAGACCACCTGAAACTTTATAGTTACCTTCTTCAAACTTACCACCTGCATGTAGAATTGTATAAACTACTTCAGGTGTTGATTTACCTGATGAATGTTTTCCAATTGGAACACCACGACCATTATCAGCTATAGTAATTGATTTATCTTTATTTAAAATAATCTTAATTTGATTACCATATCCGTTTATAATTTCATCAATACCATTATCAATAATTTCCCATGCTAAATGATGTAATCCTTTTTTATCAGTGGATCCAATATACATACCAGGTCTTTTTCTAACAGCTTCAAGACCTTCCAAAATCTTAATTGAATCAGCATCATACTTTTTAGTTGCCATTAAGTATCACCTTAATTAAAAATATCACATTGTAAAAAAAAAGACAACTAAAAGTGTCTTATAAATGTAAAGATTGAGTTTCTTCTAGACGTCTTTGTAACTCTTCTTTACTTAGTCTAGTTGTCTTAGAAATTATTCTTTGATTTTCTTCTTCTCTAAATTCTTCTAGTTCTTGTTTCTTTTCTTCTTCTGTCTTTTCTTTCTTAGGTTCATTAGGGAATTCTAAGTAAACATTTTTAAATTCTTTTTCTTGATCCATATTCTATTCCTCCTTATTTACTATATCACTTATATCTAATACTTCAGTTTTAACTCCTGTATATTCTTTAGGTGGTTCATACTTAATATTTTCATTTATATCAGTATTACCATCTGATGTAACTTCAAATGCATTAGGTTGTTTGATTTCAACTTGTTTAATTTCATCATCTTCTACTTTTGGTAATTCAATTACTTGAGTTCCTTCATCATCAACTTGAACAGCTTTTTCAGGAAGAATAATTTCTTCACCCTTTTCTTCTATTTGTTTAGCTTGTTCAGGAACTATCAATTCATCATCATTAACTTCAGATTCTTGTACTTGAATAACTTGAGTAGCTTCTAATGATTCATCACTTGAAGTATCAGCAATTTTTAAATCAATAACAGGTGCATCATCGGCAATCTCTGTTCTTTCCTCTGCTTTAGGTTTTATTTTCATTTCTTTTATCACTGTTGGTGCAACAGTATGAGTTAAATCTAAACCTTTAGAAATATCTTCATCTACTTTTTCAATTATAGGTTCTTCTTTTTTCTCTTCTTTTATTTCATTATTAATATTATCTAATTGTTCTTCTTTTTTAGTTACAACTACTTGTTTAATCACTTGTGGTTGAACTGGTATTTGTATTGTTTGATTAGAAGGATTATTTTTAAATTCTTCTCTCATTTCTTTAATGTATTTCTTTTCTCTTTTTCTATCAGAAATAAGTACTACAACAAATACTAAAATAAGAAGTAATAATAAACCAATAAGTACTGGAAAAAATAAATCGCTTTCGACAAATTCTTCAAAAGCACCCATGTTCAACACCTCTTATTCTATATACAATAATTTTATCATATTTATTTACAAAATAAAAGAAGCCTATTTAATAAATAGACTCCATATATCATGACCAGTTACTATTATCATTAATAAGAAGATTAATATGAATCCTATCATATGGAAAACATTTTCTATATTAGGACTAACCTTCTTTTTAGTAATAGCTTCAATTGCTAAGAATAATACATGACCTCCATCGAATGCTGGGAATGGTAATATATTAATTACTCCTAGGTTAATTGATAAATAAGCTGTTAAATAAATAATATTAGCAATACCAAATTTAGCAACTTCACCAACTACTTTATACATACCTACAGGTCCACTTAATGCTGATAAACCAAGTTTACCAGTTATTAAATAACCCAAAGTTAATAAAAGTAATTTTGTTAATGACCAGAACTTAGTAAATGCATATTTTAATGCATTAACAAATCCTGTATATCTTTTACTTGATTGACTAATACCAATTATTTTAGCATCTTGTAATTTATCTTTATCTACATTTAAATCAGACGCTATCTTATCTTTTGTATTTTCTTCGCTTAATCTATAATACTTATTATCATATATAACATAGTCAGCTGGTGTAATTTTATATTCATCATAATTACCATCTTCATGTTTTACTTTATAAGTATTATAATCAGTATCTTTCTTAAGAGCTCCTATAATAGTAATTTCATCCCATGTAGAAACTTTCTTACCATTATATTCAACTATTAAGTCTCCTTCTTTCATACCAGCTTCTGCTGCAGGAGAATTACTTTCTATTTCACCTATATAACTCTTTTGTTCTGTATAACCCCATCCAAATGCAATAATAAATAAGAACACTATTGCAGTAACAAAGTTCATAAATACACCAGCACATAAGATTATTAATCTTTGATGTTTTGGTTTATTACATAAGAATTTATCCTTAGGTAAATCTTTATCATCTACATCAGTTTCACCAGCAAGTTGATTATATCCACCTATTGGTAAAGCTCTAATAGTATATAATGTAGGATCATTCTTTCTTCTAAATGCTAATATCTTTGGTCCCATACCTATAGCAAATTCATAAACATGAACACCAAATTTCTTAGACATTATAAAATGTCCCCATTCATGAACAGTTATTAATACTGTTAGCATTAATAGTAATGTTACAATATTACAAATAACTGAACCTTGAAAAAATACTTCAATAATAATTACAGCAATTATTATTCCAATGAATTCTAATATTGCTAAAGGAGTAGTTTTTTCTTCTTCAACTTTTTTAACTTCTACTTCTTTAGATTCTTTTACTTTTTTAGTTTTTACTTCATCTTCTTTTTTCTTTGTTGCCATACAAAACCTCCTATAAGAATCTTGATAATACTATATAGAATAATAATATAAATACTGTACTATCAATTCTATCTAATATACCACCATGACCTGGAATTAAATGACTATAATCTTTAATTTCATTTTCTCTTTTAATAAGTGAGAAGAATAAATCTCCCATTTGACCAGCACATGATAATAATGCTGTTATTATTATAATAACTGGAATACTAACTTCTTTATTAATAAACATTAAATAGAAGAATGATCCAATTATAACAGCAACAATTAAACCTGTAACACTACCTTCAATAGTTTTCTTAGGACTAATTGGTGTAAGTTTATGTTTACCAATTAACATACCACCAAATAATGCAAATATATCTGTTGAACATGCAATTACAATTAACCATACTAATATAAGTTTATTAATATTAAATGTTTGCATTAATAAGTTAAATACAACACCTAAGAATAATGATGTAGAAGCTAAATAAAATGCTTCTTTTGTATTATATTTTTTAGGCATAAATAATGTTGGTAAGAACATTATAATAAAACCAATTGATAATGAAGTATAATCTATACCAAATACATATGAAATAGAATCTATATTCATATACATAATTAATACTACAAATACAAATCCTACAAATTTCATTAAATTAGGAATAGTTAAATCTTTTCTAACTTTAGTTAATTCAAAATATGCTCCAGCAGCAATAATACCTACAGCAATATCAAATACTATAGGTGGACAAAAATAAATTACTATTAGTAATGCTGCCATTACTGCACCACTTATAATTCTTAATTTCATAAATAATCCTCCTAATATCTAGATGACCATGAATTAGGTAATTTCATTACTTCTTTAGCAGATAATAAATTACTTCTCCATGTACTATATGATGTATATGTTTGACCATACCATCCAGTACCTAAACCTAAGTGTAAGTGTGCACCAGTAGAACAATTTTCCCATCCTCTAGTACCTCTACCACCACCAACAGTTCCTACTACTGTATTAACATTAACTTTAGTACCTAAACTAACATTTATTGTTAATAAATGCATATAACATGTTGTATATCTTTTACCATTAATTGTATGCCATACATATACTTGGTTACCACCACATGAAGCTTTATAAATTATTTTACCTACAGTTCCATTTGCAGCAGCATAAACATTTGTACCTTCACCATTTCCACCGATATCTGTACCACTGTGGAAACTTTGAGCTCTTCCTGTAATAGGATCAGTTCTATAACCAAATAATGATGTTATCTTACCCTTCGTTAAAGGTTTAGTCCATCCTGTATCACCTTTTACTGATACACATAAATCTAGATCTTCATTTTCAGAACATCCAATAGTAACATAGTAATTAATTAAATCTTGAGTAGATGAAATTTCATCATTGATATCCATTGTTAATTCATCTAACTCTGCTAATTTATCACCTAAATTATCAATAGATTTATTTAAACTAGTAATTTGATTATTTAATTCGACTTCTCTATTGGCTAATTCAACTTTTAATTCTTCATCTTTTTTAACCTTATCAGACCATGTTTCAATTTTTTCATTTTGAGCATTCATTATTTGATCCATGATCGCATATCTATAAACTAAATCTTCATATGAAGAAGCTTCAAATATATACTCTAAATATATATTATCTCCATTAGCAACTTGATATGATTCTATTAAGTTTGCTAATTCTTGTTTACCATTTTTTATTTCTTCTTCTAATTCAGCAATTTCATTTGTAGCATCTATAACTTTTTGTTGATTATCAACTATTTCATTTTGACTATTAGCTATATTATTCTTTGCACTTGAAATTTGATTTTTAGTTTGTTGTTTTTGATTTTGAGTACTAGACTTTTTATTTTTTAATTGTTGTAATTCAGATCTTAACTCTTTTAAAGTTCTTGCTTTAGAACTTGCACTTACAGGTGTTACAGGAAGAATTAATAAACATATAATTAAAATTGTTATTAATACTTTCTTTCTCATATTACACCTTTAAGAACTTTCTAACTGCTCTTACTGAACCAAACATACCTACAACTCCACCTACTATTAATAATACTATTGAAGCTGAATATACAATTTCTGATGGTTTAACTAAAACTACTAATTCAGTAAATAAGTTACCACCTGAATAATCATATAAGAATGAATAACCATATATAGTTAGTAATATAGGAATAATTGAACCAATTACACCTAATACAAAACCTTCAATTAAGAATGGTAATTTAATAACTGTATTACTTGTACCAACTAATCTCATAATTCCTATTTCAGTTCTTCTTGAGAAAATAGTTATTTTAATTGTATTACCAATTAAGAATGCTGTTACTAGTATTAATGCAATAACTGCAATAACACATCCATTTCTAACAATACTAAACATTCTTAATAATTTATTAACTAATGATTCACCATATTTAACATTAGCTACTTTATCATATTCTTTAAATTTTTCTGCTGTATCAGTTAACTTTTTAACATCATTTACTTTAACAACAAATGTAGCTTGTAAAGGATTTTCATCTACAGTATCTAATAATACTTTTAATTTTTCATCTTGTGATAAATCTTCTTTTAATTTATCTTTTGAATTATATATTGTATTATTTTTATCAACATTATCTGTTGAATAAATTTTATCACTTAAAGTTTTTATTTCTTCATCTGTAGCTTTCTTATCTACAAATACTACTATAGTTAATACATCTTCTATTTTCTTAGTAACACTATTAACATTATATGTAGCAACTAATGCTATAGCTACAATAATTAATGTAATTGTAGTACATGATATAGATGCTACTGATAATGAGAAATTTCTTAATATAGATTTAAAAGCTTCTCTTATACTTTTTCCTAATATTCTAAAGATCTTCATTTTCTACGTAACCTCCTTTTTCTTTATCAGAGACTACAACGCCTTGATGTATACATACAACTCTTTTTTTCATTCTATTAACTATTTCTTTATCATGAGTTGCCATTATAATAGTTGAACCTAATTCTTTATTAATCTTATCAATTACGTCCATAACTTCTCTAGATAACTTAGGATCTAAGTCTCCAGTAGGTTCATCACATATAATTAATTTTGGATCATTTACTATAGCTCTAGCTATACAAACTCTTTGTTGTTCTCCACCTGATAATTGATTTGGAAAACTTCTAAGTTTTTCTTTTAATCCAACTCTTTCAATTGCGTTTATTACTTTCTCATGAATCTCTTTTTTAGATAAACCAAATGATTCAAGAGGATATGCAACATTTTCATATACAGTTAACTTAGGAAGTAATTTAAAGTCTTGGAATACTACTCCAATCTTTCTTCTTAGTTTATAAACATTACTATTTCTTAATCTAGCAACATTTATACCTCCTACAATAACTGAACCTCTATTAGGTTTTTCTTCTCTATATAATAACTTAGTAAGTGTAGATTTACCTGATCCAGATTCACCAATGAAAAAGACGAATTCTCCTTTTTCAATAGATAAATTGACATCAGCTAAAGCAGATACACCATTGTTATAAACTTTGTAAACATTATTTAATTCAATAAATGCCATTAGATATCACCCTACTTATAATGAAATTATAACATAATATCAAGTCTAATTATATACTTAGAAGGAAATTTTTACATATAAAAAGGTCTATTTACTAGACCTTTACTCTTCTTCTGTATATCCAAGTTCTTTAATATCAACACTTGAAATTGATTCAAATTTCTTAGATATTTTATCAGTTGTTGTATGAATATCTTTAACTTCAGTAGATACTGAATCAATAGACTTAGATAGTTTATCCCATCTATCTTTATATCTTCTAAATTCTACACCTAATTTATTTAATTCTTCATGAATTACTTTAGTATATTTATCTCTTTCAATATTCTTTAATATCATACTGATTGTTGATAATGTAGACATCAATGTTGTTGGTCCACATATCCATACTTTTTTAGAATATGCATATCTTAATAAATCTTCATGATATGCATTTAATTCAGCAAATACAGCTTCTGCTGGTATAAACATTATTGCTTGATCAGTTGTTTCTCCATCAATAATATATTTATCTGCTATATCATCAATATGTTTTTTAACATCTGTTTTAAATAATTTAAATGCTTGTTCTCTTACAGATGCTTCTAATTTCTTATTTGACATTCTTTCATAGTTTTCTAATGGGAACTTAGAATCAATACATATAGTACCTAAAGGTTCAGGTGCAAATATAATTGAATCAGCTATATTACCATTAGACATCTTATGTTGAATATCATATACTGTTCTCTTTTCTCCAAATACGGAAGTTAAAATATAATTTAAATTAACCTCACCAAATGTACCACGTGTCTTCTTATCAGTTAATACAGATTGTAAGTTAACTATATCTTTAGATAATTCATCTATATTCTTTTGAGCTTCATCTATCTTAGTAATACGTTCTAATACGTCATTAAATGTTTTATTAGTTTTTTCAAAGTTTTTATCAATCTTTTCATTAACTTTATCATTTAACATATTAATACGATCTTCCATTAACTTATTAAGTTTTTCAAAATCTTCTTTTAAGTCTTTAGCCATATCATATTTAAATGCACTTAAGTTTTTACTAAAACTAGTATTATTATTACCTAATTCTTTATTGATATTGGCATAAAATTCACCTAAGTTTTTAACAACACTTTCATTTATAGAACCTTGTTCTTTTATTAAATCTTGTTTTAATTCATTTAATTCTTTAGTATTATTATTTTTCTTAAATAAGTTAATTATTAATAAAATAATAGCTACTACTAATAAACCAATTATAATATAATCTATCATATAAATACCTCTAATCTACTTTAACATATTTATTAACAATTTTACCTAATATATAGGCAATAAATACCATTAATAATATTTTTACTAAATATATTGGATGAGTAAAACATTCAATCATATTTACTCCAACATATCCCCAAAAATAAACCATAAATGTTTTACCTATAAGCATAGATACTAAAAACTTTTTATATGACATATCAGATAAACCTGCAGCAATATTAACAACAAATGCAGGAGTAAATGGAACAGCTACTAACATAGCTAAACTAGATATTTTCATTTCTCCTATATACATCATCATGTCATCTACTTTTTTATGATATTTACTCTTTTTAATATGTTTATGAATCCAATTCTTCATTTTTTTACTTATAGTAAAAGATAATAAACATCCCATTACTGTTGCAATCCAACATATAAAAAAGCCTATTATATTACCAAATGTTAAAAACACTAATGTAATAAAAACACATAAAGGAAGAAAAGGTAAAATAGATTCTACTACTATTAATAAAATACCTAATAATCCTCCCCATATACCTATACTAATTAGGAAATCTTGCAAATAATTACTTATATCACTTATACTACCTAACATATTCAATCACATTACTATTATATAAAATTATATAAATAAAAAAAAGGAAAATTTAATTTCCTTTTTTTATTCCTCAAAGAAATCATCAAAGAAATCTTCATCTTCAGGTTGTTGTGGAACAACTTGTGATTGAGTATCAACTTTGATATTGTTAACACCTGTATCAACTTGTACTTGAGTTTGAATTGGTTTTTTAACTGTAGTATTAATAACAACTTGTTGTTGTGGTTGATGAATAATTGGTGTAACAACTGTATCATTGTTAACAACTTGTGTTGGTACATCTGGTGTTACTGGAGCATCAGGTACTTCCATAGTTGAAACAGTTGATGCTTGATTAACATTTATATTACTTGGAATAGTATTATTAGTTGGAATATTTGCTCCATTACTATTCATAAATGATTCAAATGTCATATTTGTTGGATCAACAATTCCAGATAACTTAGTTTTATCAACTTCTTTTGGAGGAGTTGTATCAGGAGCACTTGTAGGAGATGTTGGTTTATTTGAAACATTATCATCAACATCAGATACTCTAGTATTTGGTACTTCATCAATTGGAGTACTAATCATTACAGATGGTTTAGGTTCTTCCTTCTTAGTTTCCATAGCAGGTGCATTTGCTTCTCTAATAATATCTTCAAATGTTTTAATACCTGTATTATTAACTGGAACTTCAGATATTTCCTCATCCATAATTGGATCAATAAATGGTTTCTTTTCAACAAATGGTTGAGAAGGTTCTTTAGTATCTAATGATACATCTAAAGGATTAACTGGAATAGCAGGTGCTCCTGAAGGTGCAGCAGACCCTCCAAGTTTTCTTGCTTGTTCCTCTTCTTCTCTTCTTTGTTCTTCTTCTAATTCTGCTATCTTAGCATCTATTCTCTTAACTAAATCATCGATATCAAAATTTGGTTTACCCATATCTGGTTTAACAGGTTCCATTTTAGCTCTTTCAGCTTTTTCTTTATTACGTTGAGCCATGAATTCTTCAAATGATGGAATCTTCGCTCCACCTCCACCGCCAAATGGATTAGCTCCTCCACCAAATGGACTAGCTCCTCCACCGAATGGATTACCACCCATTCCTCCAAATGGAGATTTTTGTTGAGTGATATCTTCACCTTTACTACGTTTTCTAACAGTAACAAAATTCTTTAAATCAAAATATTTGATTTCTGTTTTTTCTCTTTCTACGAATTCAGCATGTTTATCGAATTCTGAATCACCCCAGTCTGTATTAAATCCTTGTTTTAATACAGTCTTAAATGGATGTAATCTATTTCTTAAAATAATAACTTCATTCATCTTTAATTTTTGTAAATCAGATACAGTAATTAATGGATGAGATTCAGTCTTATCATCTTTCTTACTCTTTACTTCACCACATAACTTAGATATTTCTTCAAGAGCAGATAACTCAGTAGTTAAGATATATATTAAGTTTTGACAGTTAGATCTAATTGTTTCAGCATCTTCTTTACCATATACTTCATTTAATTGTGAGAAGTTTTGGATAATGAATGTGAATCTTATTTGTCTTGAACGAGCAGCAGTAACCATTGTTGTAACATCTTTCAACGCTGGCATATTAGCAAACTCATCAAGAATAAAGTTTGTTCTAACTGGAAGTGGTCCACCATTAGCTTGTGCAACAGATATTAATGTTTCATAACATTGTTTAACAAAGATTGT
The DNA here is from genome assembly GCA_946615975.1 of uncultured Caryophanales bacterium. Lineage (GTDB taxonomy): Bacteria > Bacillota_I > Bacilli_A > RF39 > UBA660 > UBA6985. Next base: position 30,858 of record CAMOID010000003.1, on the reverse strand, counting down.
TGCTAAAGCATGGTATGTTGTCTTTTCATCATGTATAACAATAAATACAGCAGTTGGTTCTTTACCAATCATTTCCATATCAAAGTCTGAATGTGATAACATTTCAGATAATTGTTCACGTGATGCAAATAATCTTATTTTTGATCTAAATACAGCTAAAATACCACCTTTTGTTTCATTAGGTGAATTAATTGTATTTGATGCAAATACATATGCATTTGAATTTTCACCTTTCATAGTGAAATATTCTTGAATAAACGTTTTACTACCTATCTTTTCTTCACCGACAGTAGTCATATAGTTAATTGAATTAATATTACATTCTTCCTCAGTACCATCTTCCATTAATCCAAGAGCACAACCAGCAAAGTAGTCAGCTGATGAATTTTCCCAGAATGGATCTTGAGATTTTTTATCTTTAATAATATTTGATGCAACGTCATCAATTAATTCGGATGCTTTATCAACATTACCTTCTTTATATAATCTATAAGGTAATGTTAATGGATTCCATGCATTACCTAAATTAGGATTACGGAAGTTTAATACAACTATTTTATATCCTCTATCTTTAAGTAAATTAGCAAATCCAGAATAAATTTCACCTTTAGGGTCAGTTATAACCATTGATTCTCTATGTTTAATTAAACTATAGATTAATGGATTAACTACTGCAGAAGTTTTACCTGATCCAGTAGTACCAATAACTAATGTATGGTTTTCAGAATCATCAACCCACATATCTTTACCATCATTGATAAATACTACACCAGCTTGATCTGCATCTTTATCTTTAACACCTACTTTATATACTTTGTAGGCTTTCTTCATTTCTTTTTCAGTAAACCATCTTGAATAACCTTTAGATTCTTTTTCACCGATTGTTAAACCAATTCCATCACCAAAGTCAAAGATAGTATCTTTTACGCTTAAAATAATACCTATTTCTACACATACAAAAATAATTACAGTAAATAGAACATAAGGAGGTAATAATGCAGGAAATGGATTTAAACCAGCAAATTCGCCTTCGTTAACCATAGACATAATGTTAAGTACAGTTATAGAACATACATAAAATAATATAACTGAAAATATGATAAAAATAGTTAAATCTTTTGATGTAACTTTAACATTTAATTTCATGATTATCCCCTCACTTTCTTTTACTATTATCTATTAAAATTATAGTATATATATTATTTTTTTGCTACATTAAGTTAGAAGTTCTTATAATCTTTACAACTATCATTAATCCAACAATGACAAGTAAAGCTACAACTATCATTAATACATATTTATATAGTTCTAGTCTATTTCTAGCAGCACTACTAATTGAAGATTGAGATGATGTGATTACTACTGTTGGAATATCATTTGATGCAGTAGTTTTTACATTACCATCATCATCTACAATTATAATATCATCGTCTGCTACAACTTGTTGAGATTTTGTAGTTGTTGTAGTTGTAGTAGTTGTTGTAATCATTGGATTTTCTCCATTTAGATGTACAGTTAAATATAATGTAGCTACATTAGGTCCTTCTTTTTTTGTTAATTCACCTTTTATATTATATTTTCCAATTTTATCACCATATACAATGGCATTATCAAATTCACTTCCATCAGGCATATCAAATGTTTCATAGTTAAATAGATCTCTTCTATTTAATTCTATTTCTCTAAAATCATCTTCACCTGGTATAGCCATATATACAATAATAGATGATAATTCATTAATATTTATACTATTTGAAACAGATGTTCTAATAGTAAATCTACTAAAATTTTCTGCTTTAACTACAGGCATAAAAATAAATAATGAAATTACTATAAATAAACTTAATACTTTTTTCATATCACACATCACCCATTATATCTTAAACATATTTTAAAATTAGAATAAGTACTTATTACCATACCTGTCTTTTTACCAGCAGCATGCGCCCACAGATTGTTTCCGATATAAACACCTGTGTGATTTGTATTACCATCTACACTTCCACCTCTACGTTTTAATCCAATATCTCCTACTTGTAAATCACTACAATCAATTTGCATAAACGTAGAACCTATACCATCAGATATAGCTTGTGTTGTTAAATATCCTGGATTTCTTCCAATACCAGTCCAAATAGATGCTTGTACAAAACCAGCACAATCAAGACCAGTATCTGGTATACCATCAGGATATGGCCCAGTTGGATGTCCTCCATATAAATATGGTTTATTTAATCTAACAATATTAACAGCAGCAACAGCAATTGCTCGTCCATTTGGAGTTGCTTTATCCCATGCAGGATTATTTTTAGATAAATCAAAATCTTCTGGAATATCCGATGGATCTATTTCTATAACTAAATCATCAGAACCTATTCCACCAATTAAATCTCCAACAAATTCACCAATTGCATTTACTCCATCTTTAATCCAATCAGTAACTTCCATAATTGCACCAGCAATTATTAAAGTTGGCAACAAAATAATTATAATAAGCATCATTAATCCAACAAATCCAAGAATACCACTAATAACAAAAGCCATAATTTTTCTACTTATGAAACGACTTACGATTCCTCCACCAGAACCGCTTTCTTTCTTTTCTTCTTTCTTTTGTTGTTTGGCTTCTTTCTTTTGTTCTTTAGTTTGATTTTTTTGTTCAGCCTTTTTTTGCTTTTGTTCTGCTTTCTTTTCTTCGTCAGTTTTTAATTCATTATCATTTGATTGAGCTCCTTGAGAGCCATTATTATTAACTACCCCTTCTTGTCTATTAGGAGTTGTTCTTCTTTGTCCGCTTCCTTGTGATTGATTTCTATCATATGGAACTCTTCCATCAGAAACACCACCAGAAGTAGTTTCTTGAGGTGCGTCATCATCATCTTCATCATTTTGATTCATTTGATCTTCAAGCTCATCTTCAAGCTTCTTTTTTAAATCTTCTTTTTCTTTTTCCTTAGCTTGTTCTTTTGCTTGCTCTTTTGCTTGTTCCTTAGCTTGCTCTTTTGCTTGCTCTTTAGCTTCTTCTTTAACAGTATCTTTTGCACTTTCTTTAGCGCTTTCTTTGGCTGTTTCTTTTGCACTTTCTTTTGCAGCTTCTTTTGCACTTTCCTTTGCTGTTTCCTTAGCAGCTTCTTTGCCCGCTTCTTTTACTCCTTGTTTTGCACCTTCTTGTAATCCTTGACGAGCAATTTGAGTTCCCGCTTGAGAAGCAGCAGTTGATCCAGCTCCAGTTCCAGTTGCAGCACCAGCAGTTCCAGCTCCAGTTGCAGTTGCAGCTCCGGTACCAGTTGCAGTTGCAGCTCCGGCACCAGTCGCAGTTGCAGCACCAGCGGCAGTTCCACTAGCAGCGGCAGCAGTACCACTAGCAGCGGCAGCAGTACCACCAGCAGCGGCAGCTCCACCACCAGCAGCAGCAGCTCCACCAGCAGCGGCAGCAGCTCCACCGGCAGCAGCAGCACCACCAGCAGCAGCTCCACCTCCGGCAGCAGCGGCAGCAGCAGCTCCACCGGCAATAATAACAGGTACTGGCATAAGACGCACCTCCTTTCACTTTATTTTTTTATTTTATATTATTTTTTCTTAGTAGTAATTGTTGTTGTTTTTTCAATTACTCTTTCTTGTCCAATAATATCAACTTTATAATTCCATACAGAATATTCGTTAAAACGATATCTCATATGTTCTGATGTAGAAACAACTATTTCGTTGTGTCCACCTTTTTCTTCATATTTATATCCAGTTAAAGTACTATCTTTAGTTTTAACTGTAACATATCTATCAACCCATTCTTTAAATTTTTCATATGTAGGATATTCTTTTAAAGAACGTTTAGATAACATTGTATAAGCTTCTTCAGGATTATTAATTAATAAATAAACCCAATTCTTATAATAAGCTATAGATATATCTTGATCTTCAACAGAAATTATTTTATATTCATTTGCTTCATGTCTTTTAATATCATATGATACTTCACCTTCAATAGGTTCCCAAGTTAATTCTTTTTTATTTAGTCTTACTGTAACTAGTACTACTAAAAGAATAATAACTAATAATATAATTCCAACAAATAAATAATTCTTTTTAATATATTCAATAACTCTACTCATGGCATTCACCTCCAAATGATTTTTCATCTATTGGTTGAATACTAAATACAAATTGATTATCATCTAAAATTACTTCATAGTATTTATTATCTAATCTACCAGATACATTTGCTTTTGATTCAAATCCTGTTACATAGAAACTATAAATACCTTTATCAAGTTTTTTCTTGCACATTAATCTAGTATTAAATGTTAAATTTTGTTTTTCAGCATCATCAGAAAAACTAATATTTGAAGGACTTGTTATTCCTTTGTTAGTTTTATATGTATCATTATAAATGTTAAAAATTGCTTCACTATTTTTTTCATTTAAATATGAATAATATTTAACAAGTGCATTTGATACAGTATAATAACGTGTTCTATCTTTTACAAGTGTATACTTTCTATCATATTCACCTAGTCCAAAAAATTTATCAAATTTTTCAGGAGCTACTAGTTTAAAAACTAGTAATCCTGAAATAATTACAATAGCAAGGATAACCCAAAAAGATAATACTTTTTTTTCTGAATCATTTAATTTTCTTCTACTCATATTATCCTCCTATAATCCCCATATATTAGCTCTAATTGGACCCATCTTATTTGCAACTTGCCATGTAGCATATGCAGTTTGGTCTTCATCAGTAGTTGGTGTACAAACACCACCTGCTGTATCACAATAATTACCACTATTACATACATTAGTTACAGTAGATTGTCTACCATTACTCATATATTGTTTAATGTAATTAAAGTAAATACATCCACCTGTTGGCCAAGAACCAGGATTATACCAATATGCTCCAATATAAGCATATTTCTTCATCATATCGCTTGCGGTATTATATTTAGCTACAACTGATGCAAAACCACGAATACCATCAGATAAACTTGAATATGAATGGCAGTCTCTACCACCACCAGTATTAGAACATCCAATACCCCAATAATTATATGTAGAACCACCAGGTGAGAATCCTTCACACATAGCTCTTGCAACAACTAATTCAGGGTTAACATTATTATCAATTGATGAATCATATACTGTTTCACAATTTACTGAGAATGAACCACATTCATGATTATTACAATAATTTCTTAATCCAGAACAGAATTGTTCTTTTGTTAATGAAGTTTCATGAACTGAGAAATCTCCAGATGGAATTGTAGGTCTTGGATCACTTGGGTCAGTATTATCTTCTGGATTTTGAGCATTATCTACTGAATTACCACCTACTCTTAATTCATAATGTAAACATGGTTTAGAAGTATCAACATCACCTGTTGCTCCTACTTTACCAATTACTTCACCTTTAACAACATCATATCCAGTAACAATATATGATTCAATTGATGCTAAATGTGCGTATACTGAATAATCTCCATTTGGATGAGAAATGATAATCATATTACCATATCCTTCATTACAAGTATAATCACCTTTAGTACATGAACTATATACCGAATAAACTGTACCAGAGTATACAGATATAACATTTGTAGAACCTTCTACACCAGCAATATCTATACCATAATGCATTTGCATTTCTCCAGTTCTTGGATTTGCATTAGTTCCGAATTGTCTAATAATTTCAGTACTTGCTGGATCTTTATCAGCAAATACTCTTCCATTTCTTTCTTCAGTTTCATTGCTACCAATTGGCCAGTAGAAACTCTTTCTTTGTTGAGTATTAGTTATATCATTTAAATCCGAATTAAAATCATCCATATAATGTATATCTATTCCATATTGTCTTAAATTAGAAATAATATACTCAATAATATCTAATCTATCAGCAACTATATTTCCATAGAATTCTTCATATCCTCCATCAATTGCTTCAAGTGATTCATCACATATATTAGATGTCATACACTTAACTGGAGTTCCATATTTTTCAGTTGCTTTTTCTAATACATCTTTTCTAAAGAATTTTTGTAAATGAGCTTTTTTATCAAAATATAGATTATCTTTTAAGAAATCAAAATATCTATCTGTACTTACATATCTATCATCTGTATATTCGTATCTAGTACCATCTGCATATCCTTCTACTGCCTTGCAATCATAGTAAGCTTGATCATCTACAGCTTTTCCTAAGAAGAATATTGGACCAGTTAGTCTTCCTAATCCTGTATCATGCATTAATTTAGATGCGAAATATTCCCAGAAACCTAATTCATTATCGCTTAATTTATCAACACATTTTTTGTTGTATACTTGTCCACCTTCAGGACATGAATAATGAATATTACCTTCATCATCTTTTTCTTCAGTAGCAGGTCCTCTATCACCCCAACAAATAGTTTCATATGCAATCATATTATCTGCTAATGTTTCTAGAGTATCTGTTTCAGTTTCAAAATAATCTTCAGGAACTGTTGAATAATCAATATCTGCAGCACCAGATCCATCTGATTCTTCATTTACTGAATAACCAGGATCATTAGATCCAACTTTATTTTCATAATCTGTACCATCATCTTTAAATACATCATGTGTTAATTCAAAGAAAACAGTTTCAAGAATAATATTATCATTAATATGTAATCTATCTCCTGCTTTATCTTGTTTTTTATCATAAGCAGCTAAAGTCTTATATAACTTTTTATAAAATTTCTTTTGAGATTCTAATACTTTATTTTTACATTCAGTATCTCCTTCTTTACAATTTCCATCCCAGAAGAAATTTCTATTAGCTTGAAATTTATCAAAATCAAAATCTTTATATTCGAATGATGCTCCATTTACCTTATCTGGAACATATACTATAACTGAAAAAAGTGTTATTGCTAAAAGTACTTTTGCAATATCTTTTAGCAATAACATCTTATTATTTTTACCTTTTCTCATAAACTCACCTCGCAGATATTATAGTCCTCCACCAGAACCGAAGGAATCTAACTCATCTTGAGTTAAAATTATATTAATACGCATTCTTCTAGATCCACATACGAATAACGCTTCACCTTGTGTATACGTTTTAATGCTTTCTTTTTCATTTTCATTTAAGTCTATTAATTTACTTAAATCTTCTACAGCTTGTTTCTTTAATCCCATTACTAAATAGTAAGCAGCATTATCGAAAATAGCTTTACCATGCATGATAACTTTATCTGCAGCAAAGTCTGTAGGTTGTTGAGTAATGATAATTGTACCTGTATTGTACTTACGAGCACGTCTTTGCATTTGTGCTAAGTATTCAGCACCTAATTCATTACTTCCTTGTAATAAGATATGTGCTTCATCAACCATCATTACAGTATTCTTACTTCTATCTAAGCATAAACTCCATGCATATTTTAATATGTTGAAGAATAATGCATTTCTAATATTTTCATCACTGTTCATAACATTCTTAATACTAAATACAATAAAGTTTGTATCAGGATTAATAGTTGTATGACCATTGAAATAATATCTTAATTCATTAACGAATGGTCTAACTCTTAATTCAAGTCTTTCCATTACATCTCTTTCACGAGTAGCTTCAGGCATTGATAATAATTTACCTTTAATTGTTGAGTAAACATCATCAAATACTGGGAAGCTTTCAGGTTGGAAAGTTTCGAAATTAGTATCAAAATCGATACCAAATCTCTTATATGTTTCTTGTACTACTTCACTGAACATTTGTAAAACATCATCTTCAATTTCTGGAGAATAATATTTCATAAATGCTTTTAATGATTGTAATGCGCTTGCAAGTACTGCAGTACCAGCAGTTGCACCAGGAGTATCTTCATCTGTATCTGTAACAATTTCTAATGGGTTGATCATACCATATGATCCACCTTTACCTAAATCAATGAATGATCCTTCATTCTTTTGAGCCATGAATTCTAATTCACCTTCAGGATCGATACAAACAATTTGATATCCATTTCTAATATGTCCTCTAAGTAATAACTTAGCAGCAGTAGATTTACCACTACCAGATGTACCTAAAATAATCATATTAGCATTATGTCTGTTATCACTACTTCTTTGTTGATAAGCAAATTGATTAAATAATACTACACCACCTGAAAAATCAATACCTAATAAACTTGATAATCCAGGGTCTTTAATACTATCGAATACAAATGGATACATAGCAGCACATGTAGGTGCTGGAACAGGTATACCAATTCTATCTTCTACATCTTGTTTAGGGAAGATAGGTATCATACTCTTTAATACTTTTTCTTGTTCAAACATCATAGGTATAGCACGTAATCCAATACCCATCATGTAATTTTTAATTTCAACTTTTCTTGAATCTAATTCATCTTGAGTATCAGCTGTAATCATTACATGTAATTGGAAGTCAAATATCTTTGATCCAGTTGCAGCTAACATTTGAACAAATTGTTCCATAGATTCATAGTCTAATCTTAATCTTTCTTTTAATGTTAAATCGTTTTCTTTTTGATATTCAGTTTTTAATTCAGCTATTTCTTTATTGATAGTTTTAGACATTGTTGAGAATTCGATTGGAGTATGTTTAACAATAACTTTAACTCCAGGTATTGAAGATAAATTACTTAAATATCCAGTACCAATTTCTTTAGGAAACTCTAATACTGTAAGGATAGTAGCATATTTACCACCAATATCAAATTCTTTAATTTTAAAATTCAACCCTTTAGGTGCTATTTCGCTTTTCATTGTACTTCTAGACATCGCTCATCACCGTTCCAAATTCTACTCTTTCACTATCATTAAAAATACTATCTAATAAAACTCTAATATCTTCTTCTGTTATTTGTCTACAATTTAACCCAGCACTTGCTAAACCAGAAATCATATTTGAAATTCTCTTTTGAATTAATTCTGTTTGTTTAACTGGTGCTTTAAATAATATATAAAATTCAGTATCAACCGCATTTATTTCAGGTCCTATGAATTTATCTGCTTTTCTAATATCTTCTGTTATTAATTTTCTTTGTTGTTGGCTAGTAGCTTCTGAATACATTATTTCTAGTTGAGATTTATATAAATTAATATCAACAGGTCTATCACAGCACATTAACCAGAATTCAAAATCTAATGTATTATAGAAATTAGTTAATCCATTAATAGTTTGTCTTTGAACTATTTCATCTAATATAAATATATTTTTTGGTTCTACTCTAACTCCTGTAACATATTGATTACCTTCTAGTGCATTTGCACCTTTTACTTCAATATAGCTACCTTTAATATCTATTATTGGTAACCAATCTTCAGTAGTTTTAGCAGATTGAGCACTATTCTTCTCCTTCTTTGCCACGTAACATACACCAACCTCTCCATCTATATTTTCTTTGATTTGTAAAATAATACAAAACATTTGCAGTTAATTGCCAAACATTTCGATGATTTGGAACCGGTATTACCATCGCAGATGAAATTAATACCGGAGTCAAAACTATTAAAATGTCTGTAGTGGTTTCAATATTGATAATCATTAATAAGATTACCGTAATAAATCCACCAACACCAGCAATAACTAAATCAATTGGAGCAAACAAACTTAAGATCAGCATTGATCTTTTAGAGTTTGCAGGAATTAAATATCGATCCATATCATCATCTTCCTTTTTATTCTATTTAACTATGCTTTCGCATCGCCTTTATTATCTGATTTTTCATTTTTTGGAGCTTCGAATTCTCTTAGAATATCTCTAGCGCCATTAGAACTCATTGTATTAATCATATCTCTTATATCTTTAATTAATTGAGTATTTTGTTCTAACATTTGATTTTTTTCATCCGGAGTAAGATCTCTTGTAGCAGGTTTTCCATCTGCATCTAAAACAAGATTTCCAGCTCCATCTTTAATTTCAATCTTATCTGGAATTGTGAATACATTTTTAGCATTATTTCCAATTTTAGAAACTAATGTATTAATATCATCCATAGACAAGTGAACAGCATTGCTTTCATCAATTCTACCTGAATTGTTAGTTTCAATTTGTGCTTGCTTTTCAGCAATACGTGTTTGATTATCATTAAATATTTGATTAGCCATAGCTGAAACATTAATATTATCACCAATAGCATGTCCTTGGAAATTTTTCATGCCCGAAGCTTTAGCTTCATTAATTGCAGCAGTTAATGACTCAACCGTTGCATTTCCTAATTCAGCAATTTCAGCTTCTAAATCTTTATTTTTTAAATCTATTTCTTTGTTATGAGCTTTAATCTTTGGAAGTGCCATTTCAGGATCAAAACTAGTACCAAGTAATTCATTAATTTTTTCAATAGATGAACTATCAAAGTTGCTTGATATCTTCTTAGCATATGCTTCCTTAGAACCATCTGGTAAGTCTAAAGCTTGAATGCCACTTAAAGTGTCAAAACCAGATCCAGTTAAAGCTTTAAGTAAGCCATCAAAGTTTCTGCTTTCTACACCTTCATTAAGTCTTTCTCTAAATGTATCTAAGTAAGCTTGTTTTTCCATATCCTTGTAATATTTTCTTAATTCATCTGATGAACTAAATTCAATATCGCCAATCGCTTCACCCTTACTATTAAGTTTAGCACCTTTAACAGGTTTTCCACCGCCTGCGTAGAATGCAGCTTCTGCTTGTTGTCCACGTTCTTTAATCTTTTTAATTTTATCACTGATTCCTAATTCGTCATCAACACCATTAACCATCTTTTTATTATCTGCAACAAGTTCACCAACTTTTAATTGGTTAGCATTCATTGTTCCACCATTAACAAGTTTGTCAGCTCCATCCATAACGATTTCACCTAAAGATTGAGCTTTAACAGAACCACCTGCATTTGATGATGCAGAATTCATTATTTGTCTTGCTATATTCCATGGAGTCTTGGTAGAAATATTCTTAGAAGCATTCCATGCAGCTGCAGCACCTTTAGCTCCTGCAACAGCTTGTCCAATTTTAGCACTTGTTCCTTTAGCAGAACCATTTGCTTTCTTAAATGCTTCAGCGCCTAACTTAATACCTTCAGCAGCACCTTTAACTCCTCTTACAACTTTCTTAATACCACCTACTGTAGCAGCTCCTTTTATAACTTTAGAAGCAGCCCATGTACCGGCTTTCTTCGCAAATCCAACAACTTCATCTGTACCAGCTTTAAGTCTGTGACCAACTCCTGGTTTCCAATTAATGTTATCAAATATACCAGATCCTGTATTGAATAAGTCTTTAGCAAGTTTTGGTAATTCTTTTCCAAATTTAAAAATACCAAAGATTAATGCTACAACAGCAAAGCCAATGTATGCTCTACTCATAAGTAAATTTTCAAATAAACCAGCCACAATTATCGGAACATATTGAATTAAAGTAATTACAAATGCAACAATAGCAACTCTTGCAAAGACTTCAACATATGTAACAAACAATTGATGTCTCCATTTGCCATATACATTCGAACTCTTCATTACTCCACCAGGTCCTTCAAATATTCTAATTACCAATGGAGCAGGACTTATAATTTGTAAGAATCCAAGTTTAACAGTACGATATCCTAAATCAATAGCATACGAAATATAGAACCATGCTAATACAGCACCACATATAACAATGACTACATAGTAATATTCACTACCATCATCTTCAAAAATCGTTTCAGTCAAAGACCAATTCAAAGTAAATGCTGTTATTCCACCAAGAATACCATTTTCCTTTTTATTTACAAAATTATCAACAGCTTCAACCCACAATTTACAGGTATCTAAAGAAGCATTACTATCTTTCACACATTCTTCCGCCGTTTTTAATACAATATTACCATTTTCATCAGCAGCATTTTCAACCAGTGACTGATATCCACCACCTACTGGATGGTACATTGATAAATAAACTATCAATGCTGTATTTCTACCCATCGTATCAGAATCGCCACCCGAAGCAGTTCCTGTAACAATACCAAATATTGTACCTTCAGTTAATACATGTTCTTGGAACACTGCCATATAATGATACAATGTTGGGAAGAAAGCTATCATAATAATTGAAGTAATAAGTCTTTTTACTAATTGAGAAGAAGCACCAGCTTCTTTACCATCAGGATTTATAACCATCATTATCAATTGATAAGTGAAGAAGAATATCATTATGATTCCAATAATACCATACACTCTATAAGTAATATCTGAATAAATATATGCACCGGCTTTTGTTGAGAAAAAGTCCATACGTGCAATACCGTTAAAAATACATATAGCTGCAATTGCTATACCATATACAATAGTATCGAATACTAACATAAATACTTCTGTAATAGCTGTTTGAACCCAACTTAAAACACTGGTTAATAACATAGTCTCACTTCCAATTGTCATATTTAAATATATTGGTACTAATTTTTAGTTTTCCCTATAATACACTACAATAATTATAATATAAAACATACAATATTATCAACCAAAATGTACTAAAAATGTTAAGTAAAACTTAAAAAAGTTGACTATTATTTAGTCAACTTTATTTGATCCATTTTTTCTCTAACAATTTTATATAATTCTTCGCTTATTTCTTCTTTAGTTTTTATGTTTTCTAAAGACACAGGTCCATTCATATCTCTTACACATTCTATTGTAATAAAATCATATCTGTTTGCTACTTCAATATATGCATTTTCTGCTCTTTTTAGATAATCACCATTTAATTCATGTTCATCTAATTTTTCTTCTCTTAATGCTTTTAATAATGCAGCAAATTCAGTTGGCATATGTAAGAAGATTTTAATATCAGGTTCATTTAATCCCATTTTATTAAATTCTAAATCATATAACCATTCATACATATCAATTCTATCTTGTTCATCAACCATTTTTCCACCTTGATGAGCAAAGTTAGAATATACATATCTATCAAGTATAACGTTATCTCCTTTTGATACTAAATCATCAATTTTATATTTATTATAAGCACGATCAGCAGCATAATATAAAGAAGCAATTTTTCCAGGTACTTGTGGAGCTCCTTCAGGGAACCAACCATGTCCAAATTCTGATGCTACAGCATCAATAATAGTATCCACTGTAGATTCATCTACTACTTTATTTTTTTCTTCTAATCTTTCTATAACTTTTTCTCTTGTAGCTTTAATAAAGTCTTCAGCAATATATGATTTACCTAAGTATGGTAAACCTATTATTTTACCAGTTGGTGTTTCATAATCTGGATAACACAAATAATGTGTTTTTTCACCATTTCTAGTTAATCTATTAATTAACATTTTACTTTGTGTTTCTTTACCACTACAATCTGTTCCTTCGATAACGATAATTTTACCTTTTTTCATTATTTCTTTTTTCCTTTCAATAAATGTTTCTTTAGACATCTTTGACATAATGATATATAACCATCATCTCCTACTAATACATCATCTTTCTTTTTAGCTTCATAATATGTAAAAGTTGATGGTTTATTACATTCTTGGCAAAAACCAGTGATAGTATGAACTGTATCAGATACAGCTAATATATCCGGCATAATACCAAATGGTTTTTGTTCACTTGTCATATTTAAACCAGCAATATAAAAATCTATTTCTTCTACTACCGATAATTTAACTAATTCTTTAACATCACCCGTTAAAAATTGAGCTTCATCTATAAAAATTGTATGAATATTTTTATTTTTTATATGCTTTTTAATTTCCTTCAAATCTTTTATATAAATAGCAGGAATTTCAACATCATAATTCTTAGATTTTATTGATGCTCCATCCCTAGAATCACATTTAGGTTTAAAAGCTAATACTAGCTTTTTATTCCATATTTTGTTGTAAATTGTAATTAACGAGTCAGACTTTCCACTGAACATTGGACCCACATAAGTTCTTATCATTTATATCACCTAATTTATTATATAAAATTATATAAATTATATATATAAAAAATACATCAATTTTACAACAAAAAAAGGGTATATTTTTTATACCCTTTTTATTATTTATTTAAAGCTTCTACTAATTCAGCTTTTTTCATTGAAGCAGCGCCTTCAATACCATTAGCTGTAGCCATTTCTCTTAATTCAGCAACAGTTAATTTTGAGATATCAGTTGTTTCAACTGAAGATTCTTTTTCAGCTTTAGCAACTTCTTTGTTTGCTTTTTCAGCTTTAGCAGCAACTACTTTTCCTGCTAATGCATCTTTAGCGATATTTACATATGAAGTAAATAATGCAGCGTTATCGATAGCGATTTCAGCTAACATCTTTCTGTTGATTTCAACACCAGCTTTAGATAATCCTGAGATAAATCTTGAATAAGAAATATCATTTAATCTACAAGCAGCGTTAATTCTTGTAATCCATAATTTTCTGAAGTTTCTCTTGTTTGCTTTTCTATCTCTATAAGCATAAACTCCTGAATGGAATAATTGTTCTTGAGCTGTTTTGAATAATCTATGTTTAGATCCAAAATATCCTTTAGCAGCTTTTAATACTTTTCTTCTTCTGTTTTTTGCAACAGATCCACCTTTAACTCTTGTCATCTTAAATCACCATATAACTAGATAACTTTTTTAAGTCTATCTGCTATTCCTTTCGCTAATTGTCCTTTTGTTCTTCTTTGTCTTACTTGCTTAGATGAATCTCCAGCAGTATTGTGGTTTCCACCTGATTTTTTATAAGTGATTAATCCACTTTTATGTTTGTTTAAAACTTTTGCAGTTGCTTTATGTGTTTTTTGTTTTGGCATATTAATTTCCTCCTACTTCTTTCTCTTTTTTAGGTGCTAAAATCATTGTCATAGTTCTACCTTCTAATGATGGATTACTTTCGATAGTACATACTTCTTCTAATGCTTCAAAGAATCTTTGCATAACATCTTTACCTTGATCAGTAAAAGCCATTTCTCTACCTCTAAATCTGATAGTAACTTTTATCTTATGACCTTTTTCAAGATATTCTCTAGCATTTTTTCTTCTAGTTTCAAAATCATGAACATCAATCTTTAATGATAATTGATATTCTTTCATATCTTTGTTGTTTTCTCTTTGTCTCTTTAATGCATCTTTTGCTTTTTTGTTCTTTTCATATTTGAACTTATTATAGTCCATAATCTTTCCAACAGGTCTATCTGCTCCTGGATTCATAAGAACTAAGTCTAAACCAGCAGCTGTAGCTATTTGCATTGCAAACACTAATGGTTTTGTACCCATTTGTTCTCCATTTGGTCCTATAAGCATAAGTTCAGGAACTCTTATTCTATCGTTGATAGGTAAATCATCATTTTTCTTATTGTTAAAATTTGCTATGGTAAGCACCTCCAATATTTTTCAATTAAAAAGTGAATACATACGTATCCACTTTAAAAACCACATATAAAATAATACTAATTAATAATTTAATTATATTAATTTTTATTTGGCTCTTTACCCAGTACTATCTGATCTCGGGTGGATGTGGATACATCGCTTTCCTTTTTAAAACAATATGATTATATCAAATATAAATTATTTGTCAATATATTTTATACATTATTTCATTTGTTTTCCACTAGTTTTATTTAATACTTCTCCTAAGAAATTATCTATATCTTTCTTTATTTCTTCTTTACTATCAAATACTGTATGATGATCACCAGGATATTTTTTGCACATAACATTTAAACCTAATTCTTTTAACTGATTAGATTGATTAACAAATCTATCTTGTGTTTCAGCACCAAATACCTTACATATAGCATTTACTTCTGAATCAGTAAATAAAGAATATTTTGCTTTATAATTACCATTTTCATCTAATTTAAATACTTGTCTACCATATTCATCAACTGCTGGTATATGGTTACCATTTACATCACATAAGATTCTATCTTCTCCATTTTCATCTATATAATGAACATCATCAAAATATGGAGCTGCTGAATCTGTTACATCTTTATCTCCCATATAATAGAAGAAAGCTATCTTTCTATATTCTTCTTCATCAAAATAAGGTAAATCAGCAATACCAGTTGGATATATAAATTCATATCCATCTTTTTCTTTTATAGGCATAGACATTGCTCCACCTGTTCCACCTGCTACTACTGCTTCAATTGTTTCAGGATGTAAAAGTGCAAAATGAGATGCACATTTAGCACCTTCAGAATAACCTGTTATAATTGCCTTATTATGAATAGTTGGTTTCATTTCATTTAATATTTCTAATCCATATTGAATCATATTCTTGATTTGTTCAGGTAAACCTACATATTTATCTTTATCAAGAATATCATCTCTTTCATCTTTAAAATTTATTCCATGTATAAAATCTTTACCTAAAAAATTAGGTCTCCACTCATAACCTCTTGGAATAGCTGGTAATAAAAGAGGAAAATCTAATTCACATAAAAAATGTTTATCTATTGGATCAATATTTCCTTTATCTTCTAAAGTCTTTTTTTGTATTTCTTCTAAACTATTACTACCCTTAATATAATTCTTAGGTAAATTACATTTATATATCATATAATAATCATCACATAAATCTACTGGTACTAATAAAGTAAAAGGAAAATTAAAACCTCTTTCAGGATTAGCTTCAATTATTATTTCTTGAATATCTTTTCCATTCAATCTTCTGATTTCCATATAATCACCTATATTAATTATAGTATACATAAATAATATATAACACTTAATTACCTTTTGATTTACATAAAAAAACACAGATAATTCTGTGTTTTAATCATCAAATAATCCTAATAATACAGGTTTTAATAATTCATATATAAAGAATACTACCATATTACATATTATTATTATTAACATTAATGATATAGGAAGCTTAACTATTCCAATAAATTGTCTTAATGGAGTTAAGAAGAATATAGCTTCTACTAATAATATTATAAATATACCTATATTAAATTGTTTATTACTAAATAATCCTTGTTTAAATACAAATTGTTTTAAATTTCTACAAGTAATAGCATATATTATTTCTTGCATTACTAATGTTAATAATGCACATGACATAGCTACTTCAGCATTATAGCTATTTTTAACTATAAAGAATGTAATACATACTGCAACTGTTTCAACAATAGCAGAAGATACTATATTTGAAATAGCAAATGGTGTAAACATTGGTTTATCTATTCCTCTAGGAGGTTTATTCATTATACCTTTTTCAGAAGGTTCAAATGATAAACATATACTTGGAATAGAATCTGTTACTAAATCAATAAATAATATATGTATTGGTAATAATATAGTTGTACCAGTAAACATTGCTATTAATATAGTAAATAATTCACCAAAGTTTGATGATAAAGAATATATAACATTATTTCTAATATTAGCAAATATTCTTCTACCTTCTTCAATTGCTGTAACTATAGTACTAAATGAATCATCTAATAAAATAATATCAGCTACATTTTTAGTTACTTCAGTACCAGTTATACCCATACCTATACCAACATGAGCATCTTTAATAGCAGGTGCATCATTTACACCATCACCAGTCATAGCAACTACTTTACCTTGAGCTTGTAATGCTTTTACTATTCTTTCTTTATGTATAGGACTTACTCTTGCATATACTGAATACTTATTAACAACATCAATAAGTTCTTCATCTGTATATTCATCTAGTTTAGAACCTAATAAACATTCATCTCTAGATTCTACTATACCTACACGTTTAGCTATAGCTCCTGCAGTTATTAAAGAATCGCCTGTTATCATAATTGTTCTTACACCAGCATTCTTTGCTTGTAAAACAGATTCTTTAACACCTACTCTAGGAGGATCTATCATACCTGATAATCCAACTAAAACTAAGTTTTCTTCTTCTTTTAATATTTCATCTATATTTTTAGGAACTTTCTTAAGTTCTTTATAAGCAAAAGAAATAACTCTTAATGCATTTTCTGCCATGTTAGCTTCTTCTTCGTTTATTACTCTTTGCATTTCTTTAGTTAATTTAATTTTCTTATTATCTTTATACATATAAGAACATTTCTTCATTAAACTATCTAAAGAACCTTTAACTAATAAATATGTTTTACCTTTTATAACATTTACTGTAGACATCATTTTTCTATCTGAATCAAAAGGTACATCTATTAATCTAGGACAGTCATTAGCGATAGTAGATACTTTCTTATATCCTAATTCATCTAACATACAAGTTTCTGTAGGATCTCCTACAAACTTACCCTTAGAATACATAGCATCATTACAAAGAATTTTTACATAATCTAACCAATCTTGGTTTAAAACTATGTTCTTTTGAACATTCATTTTATTTTGAGTAATAGTTCCTGTTTTATCAGAACAAATAACATCGGTTGATCCTAATGTTTCTACAGCAGTCATTTGTCTAACTATAGTTTTTTTCTTAGCAAGTGCTCCAGCACCATTAGATAAACTAATTGTAATAACTGCTGGTAACCCTTCAGGTATAACAGCTACTGCAAGTGATGAACATAACATTATTATTTCCATTACTTCATATTTTTGAATAAAACTATATATAAAAATAAATATTAATATTAAAAATACCAAGAAAGTTAATTTCTTACTTATTTCTTCTATTCTTAATTCTAACGGAGTCTTTACTTCATATGGTGTATTAAGAGATACAGCTATCTTACCTAATTCAGTATACATACCAGTAGCAGTAACTATAGCTTCAGCTCTTCCATTAGTTATATTAGTACCACTAAAAAGCATATTTAATTGATCTTGTATTTGTAATTTAGTTCCATTTATTTTATTAGCTCTTTTACTAACTGGATTTGATTCACCTGTTAAAGGTGATTCATCAACTAGTAAATTTGATAATGATATTATTCTTGCATCAGCAGGTACTTTTTCTCCTGCTTCTAAAATAATATAATCTCCTGGAACTAATAATTTAGTATCAATTAATTCTACTTTTCCATTTCTTTTTACTTTACAAGTTGAAGAAACATATTTTTTTAAACCTTCAAGTGTTACTTCTGCTTTTTCTTCTTGAATAAATCCCATGATTGCATTTATTAATACTACAACAGCAATTACTATAGAATCAGTATAATCATTTGAATATAGTAAACCATATATTAACATTAATACTGCTACTATAATCAATATGATAATCATCATATCATTAAATTGATTTAAAAATTTAACAATCTTTGATTTCTTTTTTCCTTCTACAATTTCATTAGGACCTACTTCACCAAATAAAGACTCTGCTTTTTCTAAAGTTAAACCATCTTCACTAGTATTTAACTCTTTATATACATCCTTAATATCTTTATTAAAAAACATATATAAACCAACTCCTTATTTTACAAAATAAAAAAGAAGAATTAATCTTCAAGCTTAATAACCTTGATTAATCCTTTTTCAGTTTCTTCTAAAGCTCTACCAATTTCTCTTTTACAAACATAATCTTTTTCATTCATTTGATAATGTTTAGTTTCTAGCATTTGTTTACTTCTCATTGAAGCAACATGTACTAATACATACTTAGAACCTACTTTATTTAAAATTTTATCTATTGATGGATAAATCATTTTATCACTCTCCTACTATTAATAGTCTACACTATTTACTGTAAAAGATAAAATAAAAAGCGTAAACTATTTACGCTTTTTTACATTTTTATTTTTATTAGTATTTTTACCATATTTTCCTAAATTAATATAGTAATTATTATAATCCTTCTTATCTACGCATACTTCTATAGTTTTTAAGTTATTATCTTCTATTACTTTATTAACATCAAACCATAACTCTTTATGTATAAAAGTATACTCTTTACCATTTTCAGTATAACTTAATTCTATTTGATAAGGATTCTTTCCTTTAAAATGAATAGCATTATTAATAGAAACTTTTTCTATTTTAGCTTCTATCTTTTTACCTTTCTTTAATAAATAATTCTTTCTTTTATTATAAGAACGTAACATCATATAAGCTATAAAACCAATGATGCTAAATACTATACCTACAATTGTTAATGATAATGCAGTTATTGCTTGATTCTTAATAAAACTTTTATTAGGATTATTTTTATCATATATAACTGTAATATATCCGCTTTCATACCAACTAGAATCAATCATTCTTAATTTTCTATTATATGATTGTTCATTAGTTGTATATCTTACTACTGTATATCCTTCTTTATGATTAATTTCCATTATTCTAGCATATGATATTTCTCTATTATTATAAACTAAGAAATATCTAAAACCTATAATACCAAATATTAATGTAACTAATATACCAATGATACCAAATAGTAAAGCAAAAACTCTTAAAGTTTTCTTACTTCTTTTCATTTAAAACCACCCTGTTAATTATTTAAAGTAAAATGAATAGCAACTACGCCATTTTTAATTTGATCTTCTTCTGAATAATAAATGCTCATATCATCTGGGCAAGCAACTTCATCTTCTTTATAACCCATAGATAATTTATCTTCATGTTTATATAATTCTTCAAATGATGTATATATATTTAATTCAGTAATGGTAACTTCTAATTTAGAGTTATCACTTCTATTTTCAAATTCAATTTTATCTCCTACTTTGAATTCTCTTCTTTTCTTATCATTTAGTCTTATTTCAACAGTCTTATTTCCTACTTTTACATTTTCAAAATGTTCCTTATCTAAATGCATTCTATACATATAAATCACTTCCTAGTTCAATTATACAATAAAAAAAGAAAATATTAAATATTTCCTTTATTCATCAATTAATTTCTTTATTTCTTCAATAAAATGTTTTTTATTGCTTACAAACTTCTTAGGTTTGAATTTCTTTAGCTCTTTTATTTTATCTTCTATATTATCATTTTCTTTTATATCTAGGATATATCCTTCTTTAACATATTCAGATACTATTTCAGTTTGATGATCATTTATATGTTCACCATATTTAGACAATCTTGGAATAGCTAATACTTTTTTACCTTTTTTAATAGCAGATAATATAGAACCTGAACCACCATGAGTAATAACTATATCAGCTTTATCTAATAGTTCATTCATTTCATCCATTGAAACAAATTTAAATATTTTCATTTTATCTGATTTATAATCAGATGATCCTCCTGCTTGTACAATTATTTCATCTTTAATATTACTATGTTCTAACATATCTAATATTCTATACATTTTTTGGTCTTGTGTTCCAAGTGTAACTAATATCATTAATTAATACCTCCAAAATATAATGCTTTTGGATATTCTTTCTTTAAAGATTCCCATTGTACAACAAAATGATCAGCAAATTTATATACTATTCTACCTGATTTAGTAGAATTAGTAACATTAGCATATGTTTCAATAAATATTACTTTCTTTTTAAACATATGCGCTAATTGACATAAATAAACACCAGTATTAGGTCCAGTTGTTACAACAACATCTGGTCTAATTTTAAAATATGTATAAATACTATTTAATAAATTAAATCCATTTACAAATAAGTATTTAATAAAATTCTTTTTATTATTATAAATAAAATATCTAATATTATATTTATTCTTTAAATCTTTAGTTACTTCTGTTTTTTCTGTTACTAAAGTATAGTCATAATCATTAAAGATAGAATCTAATTGAAGTAATTCAGTTAGATGTCCTCCTACTCCAGCAACAAATATTACTTTTTTCTTCTTCATGAAAAACTCCTAAAGTTCATTTATCATTTCAATTATATGGTCATTATATTTCTTTAAATCATCAAAATCTCTTTTTTCATGTTTGCATAAATGAAGAATACCTTCTTTAACTGAATCATATCCTTCAATATCATCTATATATTTTTCTAGATGTTTAGGAATAACGATATCTAATCCTAAAGCTTTAGCTTCTAAGATTGCCATACCTTGTCCTTCATATCTAGACATAAGAGTAAATGCATCGCATTTATTCATTACATTAAATGGATTATTAAATTTTCCTGTTAAAGTAATATATTCTTCCATATTTAATTCTTCAATTAAATGTTTAAGATTTTGTCTTTCTCTACCATCACCTATTATATATAAATGATATCCAGCATCTTCTTTTATTACTTTAGCAAATTCTCTTATTAGTAAATCAAATCCTTTTTGATGAACTAATCTACCTGTTGAACAAATATTTACTACATCATCATTAACTTTAAATTTAGTTTCAACATCTTTTAATTCTTTTATTTTCTTTGTATCAATTACATTTGGTATAACTTTATATTCTTTATTAATGTGTGTAACTTTTTCAAATGCTTCTTTAGCACCTTGTGATACACATACGAAAGTATCAAAATAATTATATTTAGCTTTAAAAGCTCTATAAAGAATTCTATATTTAAATTCTTCTTTTAATTTAATATCTATATCATTATGAACCCATATAATTCTTTTCTTAGCAGGACACATAATAGCATTAAGTGCACAATCAACAGAATAAGAATTATAATCTATTGCTATATCATATTCTTTATTAACCTTACATTTATAGAAGGCTTTAACAATATTAAAACTAATTACTTTTGTAAATTGAGGTAGTCTATCTAAATAATAAACATTAACATGTTCATTAACATCTTTAATAAAAACATTTTCACGATGAAATAAATATAAATCTATTTCATACTTACTATAATCTATACAATTTAATAGATTAATTAAAGATCTTTCAATACCACCTATATTCAGATTTCTTTGAAATATAGCAACTTTTTTCATATATTACCACCTATACATAGTATAACATATATTTGTAAATTTTTTATAAAATTAATAATAAACATATTAAATATGATATAAGTAGTAATATTATTTTATTATCAAGATTATTCATTACAGGCAAATTGGTATCTATTCTATATTTATCAATTACTAATCTCTTTTTATACATATTAACCCCTCCTTCACAAATATATAATTAACATACAATAAAGTATAAAAAAGTATATTTTAGTAAAATAGAATAAAAAAAGAGAACAATTATTTATGTTCTCTTTTATACTTTTCAGCTTTCTTTTTTATCTTAAACATTTGCTTATCTAATTCTTTAATTTCTTTTGCACATAGATACATTTCTTTTCTTAATTCATCAGGCATATCATCTAATTTATAACCAATTTTATGATCTAATGATGCCCAGAAATCCATGGCAATTGTTCTTACTTGAATCTCTGCTTCTATTTCTACTTCTTCTCCATCTAAGAATATAGGCATCTTTAAAATAATATGATATGAAATATAACCTGTATCTTTAGGATTAGAAATATAATCTTTTTCTTCTGTAATAGTATATTTAGTATTTTGTTTAATTAAATCAATGATGTCATATACATCATTGATAAAAGAACATACTATTCTTACACCTATTATATCGTGTACATGTTTAACTATATTTTCAGAAGTAATAGGATAATTCTTTTTCTCTAATTTATGAATAATACTTTCTTTAGATTTTAAACGAGACTTAACATGATCAACTGGATTACAATTATTTGTATATTCATAGTTTTGAATCATGATTTTAAGTTCTGTCTCTAACATTTTTAAGGCTAAGCTATGTTTAAGCATGATATCATCAAATGCTTTATCATTTAACTTTAATTCAGTTCCATTCATGTTTTAACCCCTTTCTTTAATGAAATACAATAATAACACGAAAAACGTTTTAAAGCAAATTAAAAGAAGAAGTTTTTACTTCTTCTTTGCTTTTATTTTATATGGTATTAAGTTAATTAAATAGAATAATTTAAATAATAACATACTTAATCTAGCCTTATTATATGTCTTTTCATAATAAAATTTAGAATTAGCATGTATCTTATATTTATTTAAATTAGAAACATTATTACCAATAGTTGCATTATGCATATGTTTAACTTGAATATTACAATTACATTTAGATAATAAATTCTTTTCTTTTAACTTTTTAGCTAATATATCTTCTTCATAATATAAAAATACATTTTCATCAAAATAATTAATACTTTCTAATGTTTTACCTTCTATCATAAAGAAACAACCATATACACAATCAACATTAACTATATCTTTATAATAATCCTTTTTATAGTAAATTAATTTATTTCTATATAATCTATTTATAAATGGAATATTAACTAATAAATCAATATATTTATTTCTATTTCTCCATCCATATTTTATAATTCCATTTTCATTTATAGCAGGCATTACTACTTTTGTATCATCAGTAATCATTTTATTTAATTCATCAATAATACTTTCTTTACCTATTAATATATCTGCATTTGATTCAATTATATTAATATCTTTATACTTATCAACTAAATATTTACTACCTACATTTAAGGCATGTGAATAACCTTTATTATCTGTAGGTATTACTGTTATACCTTTAATACTTTTAATTATTTCTAAAGAATCATCTGTCGATCCAGAATCAACAACTACTATTTCATCTATATTATTAAAAGTATAAATATCATCTATGATAGTAGAAGTATTTTTATAATCATTATAATTAACAATAACTATTCCTACTTTATTCATTTTTAACACCTACTTTCTTATATAAGTAGATTAATAAATAAGCTAAATATATTGAAACAGCTGGTTGTAATAAAACATGACCTGCAAACCAAATAACTAATAAGAATACAAATAAAGTCATTCCTGGTAATGCTACATCAGAATCAAATAATAAATCAATATGTTTTATTAATCCAATTAATATTTTAACAATTATATAAGCCATCAATACTATATCTAATATAACTGCAAATATACCATATAAGAATAATACATCAAACATATCCATTTCAGTTAAATGTTCATATCCTTTTGCTTGAGTTGTTATACCAAATAATTTATCAAATAAAGATGCTTCTTTATATAATTGTTTATTAGCACTTAAGAATTCATCTCTACCATTAAAAGCAACTGTTCTTTTTTGACTATCTTCTACTTCATTTTTATGATCATCTATAACTATTTGATAATTATCATGTAATTCTTCTTTACTAATATCTATATCTACTTTTTCTTCTACATTATTATCTACTACTTTTTCTATTCCATCTTGAGCTCTTAAATCAATATTATATTTAAGAGGAGTCATTGGAAAGAATATAATAGCAGATATACCCATTACTAAGAATAATATATTATATCTATAATATTTTTTTATTCTTTTCTTATCAATAAAACAAGATACTATATAAAATAATACATATCCTATATTAATAAATAACATTGCTATATAAGTTGTTTTAGTACCAATTAATACCATAAATGCATTAGTTAATAAATATGATAAAACTGGTAATATAGATTTACTTTTCATCATATATGTCATGGATATACTTAATAAAAATACAAGTATTATTCCATATTCATTAGCAGAATTAAACCAACCTGTTGTTCCATGCATTATACATTTTTCATAAGAACATAAATTAGTTTTAGTAGCCATACTTAAAACTAATGATAATCCTATTATTAATGAATTTAATATAAATGTTTTATTATCTAATAATTTTGCTTTATTATTAGTAAAATATTTATAAAAGAATAATAATACTACAGGAAAATATGTTAAATGAATTAAACTATTCATTTGAGTTCCTACAATAAAACCATCATTTAAATGTGCATGACCAATTAAATTAGTTAAAAGATAAATACTTGATACAGCTAAATATATATATGTCCATTTATTTCCTTTTATAAAACAATATGATAAAGCATATAAAGCAAATAAACCTCTTAATAAAATACCAACTGATGCAGTTATATTAAGTAAACTAGTTAATATATCTACAATTGGTTGTATTAAGAAAAAAATAGTTATAATTTTGTTATTATATATTTTTTCCATATCTATCACATAATAATTATAACATAAAAAAAGAATAAGATTATTTTTTCTTATTCTTTTTTGTAGTCTTTTTGGTTTTCTTATCTTCTGGTTCAATCCAATATTTACCATCAACTATTCTAGCAACTAACATACTAGATGCTGAGTCACCTACAACATTTAACATTGTTGCTGGTGGATCAATTATAGTAGCTATAATTGTTAATACAGGTAAACATGCTGGTGAGAATCCCATAAGAGTTATAATCATCATTTCAGAGATTGTTCCACCACCAATTGGTACAGCACTTATAAGTAAGTTAGCAACAAATGCAATACCAAATACTTTAGCTATATCACCAAAGCTTGTTAAAGGTGTTCCAAATAAACAAACTAAGAACATTATTTTAAATAATGAACCAATTATACTTCCATCTTTATGGAAACTTGTTCCTAATGGAATCATAGTATCTGCTATATCTTCTGATACACCTATATTTTTAGCACATTTTGCATTTACTGGAATAGATGCTGCAGATGAACATGTTGCAAGTGATGTAACAGTTGCAGGTATAATATTAGCCCAATATTTTTTAACACCATTTAATCCTGCAGCAATATAAGCATATATTGAATAAACAATAATATAATATAAAACTGATACTACAATATATAAAATAAATACTTTTAAGAATCCTACTGCTATTTCACTTCCAAATGTTCCAACTAATGCTGCAAAATAACAACCTAATCCTATAGGTGCATAATACATAATTATTTTAATGAAATTCATTAAAACATCATTTGCACTTTCAAGTACTTCTCTAAATTTTTCACCTTTCTCTTTACTCATTCTAATAGCAAATCCTGTAATTAAAGATACAACTAATAAAGCAATTAAATTACTCTTAGATAATAAACCACTGAAATCATTTACAGTTATAGTCTTAACTGTTCTTTCTAAGATTGTTAATTCTTCTTGAGCTGCATCTGGTTCTACAAAGCTTGCTCTTATAGCTTCAGTATCACTTGGAGATACTAAGTTAGTTTTAAAAGTTGTAAAGAAACCAACTACTAATGCTACTAAACTTGTAATAAAAAATATTCCAAATATAGTAACTAATACTTTACCTAATCTCTTACCAGATTTCATCTTAGCAATAGATGTTGTTATAGTTAAGAATATAAGAGGGACTATTATAACAAACATCATATTGATGAATATATCACCTAATGGACTAAGTACAGCGGTCTTTTCTTTAAAGATTAAACCAACAATAGCACCAACTATAATACTAGCTAATAAAATAATTGTTTGTTTGTAATTTTTAAGAAAATTCTTCATAATTACTCCTTTCATAACCACATTATAAAACCAGATGTTTACATATTTAATACACATATAACCACACATATTAGTTATTTATTTGCGGAAATCCACACTTTCGAGTATAATACACATTATGTGAGGGATTATTATGAAAAAAAAGTTTATTAAACTAAATGTAGATGATAATCATCTATCATTTGGTAATCTATGTAGATTAATAAAATCACAAGCAAAAAACAAATCATCAGCAATGCAATCAGAAGTATTCTGTACCCTATTTGATGTAGATAGTATAAATGATACTACTATAAACAATTACTGTGTTGGAGTACGTGGTATAAATGATGATTATAAACAAATATATATTAATTATCAAAAGAAATATATAAATGATAAGAATATATTAAAAGATGTTATTATAAATCTTATATCAATCATGGATGGTAGATTATATGATGATAAATATGATATTAATAAATCTGAATCCTTAAAAAATCTATGCTTAAAATTATATAACATATCTAAAAACGATCATGATTGTAAAGAAGAATTCACTAAAGAATTATCAGCATTAATTAATAGTAATAATTTAATAGAAGCTATCAGTAATATATTATTCTTTGTAATATTAGATAAAAAACAACCTTTATATGAAGAAGAAATAAAAGTTGAAATCATGGAAAATATATTAAGTGATACTAATATATCCGCTAATGATTTAAAAGAATATTTAAATATTAAACTAGCTGAAGAAATAAACTTTAATATGAATCTTAAAAAACTAGCTAATGAAGGAAATGCATATGCATGTTATGAATTAGGACTAGAAGAAATGAAAGGTTTATTTGCAGGATATCCTAGATATAATATTGCTCTTCAATATTTTCAAGAAGCAGCAAATTCAAATCATGCTGGTTCATATTACGTAATATCTAAAATATACTCTCAAGGTTTAGTTGGTACTAAATCTAAAGAAGATTATGAATTTGCATTTAACAATGCAACTAAAGCAAAAGAACTTGGTTCTATAGCTGCTATAAATGAAATTGGTTTATTCTATTTAAATGGTTATAGTCCAGTTAAAAAAGATATTAATAAAGCTATAGAATATTTTGAAGAAGCTGCTAGTAAATCATATTCATATGCATATAATAATTTAGGTAAAATATATGAAGATAAAGGTGAAATAGATAAAGCATATGATTATTATCAAAAATCATATGAATTAGACAATTCATGGGCAGCAAATAAACTTGGTGAAAGAGAAAGAAAACAAGGTAATTATAAAGAAGCATTCAAATATTATTCAGATGCTATAAATGTTCCAATTGATAATGTTTGTAACTATGCTTATTATAATCTAGCTAAATATTATTACTTAAATGGAAATCCATATGTATATATAGATAAAGATATTAATAAAGCAATAGAATACTTTGAACATGCAGCTGATTTTAATATATTAGATGCTGAAATAGAATTATTAAATATATATGCTTCTATGTATATAAAAAATAAACAAGAAGATATATTTATTAAATTAAAAAGAATTGTATATATGATTGAAAACAATAAAAAATATACAACTGAATTAAAAGATAAAATAGATAAAATATTAAAAGATATTAAAGAAAATAAATCTATTAATTTAGACATAATAAAATAGGAAGTTAACTTCCTATTTTTTCTTTTTTAATTCAATATAATCTTTAGCTATTTCTTTATCATCCATATGATGTTTAACAGTTCCAATTATTTGATAATTTTCATGACCTTTACCTAATATTAATAAAGTATCTTCTGGATGTAACATATCTATACCTTTATGAATAGCTTCTATTCTATCAGGTACTACAATATAATTATCTCTATTAATACCAGCTATAATATCTTCAATTATTTTATTAGGATCTTCTGTTCTTGGATTATCAGAAGTTATAATAGCATAATCTGAATTAGATGTTGCTATATTACCCATGATAGGTCTTTTAGTTTTATCTCTATCTCCACCACATCCAATTATAGTAATAATTCTACCATCATTATTTTCTTGGAACGAAGTAATTATTTTTTCAACTGCATCTGGCGTATGAGCATAGTCTACTATAATCTTACCTTGATTATATGGAACTACATCACATCTACCTGCAGGTGGATCTATTTCCATAGAATGAGATAATACTTCATCTAAATCATATCCTAAATTACTTGTAAGAATAGCACTCATAACATAGTTATAAACATTAAATCTATTCTTTAATTTTGTATCTACATAATGAAATTTATCTTTATATTTAAAAACTAAATGTGTACCAAAATCTGTATCTTGATATTCAAACATTTTTAAATCTTTACCTTTAAATCCATATGATATACCATCTTGTAATTTTTCTTCTTTTCCTAAATATGGATCATCTTGATTATAAATAACTTTACTCTTATCTTTAACTTGATCTAATAATAATAACTTAGCATTTAAGTAATTATCCATTGTTTTATGAAAATCTAAATGATCTTGAGTAATATTAGTATAACCAACTGTATCATATTGAAGACCAGCTACTCTCTTTTCTACTAATGAATGTGAAGAAACTTCCATGACAACTGTATCAATTCCAGATTCATATGCATTTTCTAATATTTCATATAAATCAATCATACTTGGTGTAGTATTTGGTAATTCATAATGTGTATTTTTATCATAGTAACCAATTGTACCAATATAACAAGCATTAACACCCATACTTAGTAATGTTTCATATGTTAAGAAACAAGTTGTTGTTTTACCATTTGTACCTGTTACTCCAACAAACTTCATATTTTTAAATCTATCTTTATATGTATCTAATAGATATGCATTTAACCATTTTTGAGTATCTTCTGTTTTAATTATTTTAACTCCTTCTATTTCAGGAATATCTTCAGATACTACTAATACTTTAGCTCCTCTTTTAACTGCATCATCTATATATTTATGGCCATCTACAGTATGTCCTTTAATAGCAACAAATATGTCACCAGGTTCTACTCTTCTTGAATTTGCCTTAATATTAAACATAATAATTCACCTCATGGGAATTATTATAGTAAAAAAATCCACACATATTAATGTTCTTAAATCCACACATAAAAAAAGAATTACACAAGTAATTCTTCTATTCATATAAACTATTTAATTTCTCTATTACTTCTTCTTCAGTTAATAATTCAGGATTATATTCAACTTTAATAGTAACTTCTTCTTTTTGACTCATAAAGAAATCAGTAAAGTTAGAATCTGCTTTTGTAATACCTTCCATATCAAATAAATCTTCAATAAATCCCATATAACAATAATCACAACAAACAGATTTCTTAGACACTTCACACTTCTTCATATTCTTTTCATGTTTATCAAAAGAATACATATTAGGTGTATTAGCTATAT
Source organism: uncultured Caryophanales bacterium (assembly GCA_946615975.1). GTDB lineage: Bacteria > Bacillota_I > Bacilli_A > RF39 > UBA660 > UBA6985. The sequence goes on along the minus strand of CAMOID010000003.1, from coordinate 281 downwards.
CTAAGAATATATATATTTCTGTTTTTATAACAATTGGATTAGTCTCTTTAGGATCATATTTAACATTTATTTCTAACTTATCATCATTATTAATAGAAACTTCTTTAATACCTTTTACAGTTAATAAATATTCTTCTAATTCTTTATGACCAAGTTTATCAAATACTATTGTTAACTCTTTCATATTATCACCAACATATATATGGTGTCCCCAGCAGGAATCGAACCTGCATTAACAACTTAGGAGGTTGCTACACTATCCATTGTGTTATGAGGACATC